>JANQQY010000208.1 GCA_028284845.1 Spirochaetales bacterium | reverse complement strand
AAGGAGGGTGCGCTGAAGCGTTGAGGCCGCGTCGGTCCAGTCACTCCGGATCGCCTCCATCCCCTTGATCTCGGCGGGACCCCGAGACCCATCCCGCAGAAGTGGCGACCCAGCGTACCCCTTCGCCCGGCCCCGTACCTCCGAAAGAGCGACCCCTCCCGAATGGCGGACATGCGGGAGGTAGAATCGCGCGTAGACCTTCTCGAACTCGAGCTCGAGGCGTGACTCGAGAGCGAAGTTCTCACTTATGAATTGGGCGAGTCTCGCGTTGAGTTCGCTGCAGAGTTTCTCGCCGAATTCGAACAACGCCTCCGATTCAAGCTCCCCACTCGCCCTGACGAAGAGCGAGTCGGTATCGCCGTAGAGCACCTCGAGTTCACGATCGACGAACTGCTGGCGCGCCCAGAAGAGGATGTATTGCCCAAAGCCCGTGATGGCGCCCGCAAGAGGATTGCCGGCGAATCGGCATCCTGGCGAACCCAGAACACCGTAGAACGAGTTCATGATGATCTTGTAGACATAGCTGGCGATCTCGTCCTTCCGACGCTTCGCCTCGTCGCGGCTCTCCCAGAATCGGTCGAGCAGCGAAGGGAGGATCGACCGATCCTTACGAAATCGTGCACCGTTCGGAGCGGTCACCGCCTCGTCGTCAGGCGGCGGAGGAGTGGCACCTTCCGGATATCCCTCTTCGGTGTCGATGTACCCAAGCGGGTCGATGCCAAAGGTCCGCATGATTGAGGGGTAGAGGCTCTTGAAGTCGAATACCAGTACGTTCCGCGCGAGGCCCGGCTGAGGCTTGATGATCGCACCGCCCGGCGCATCGCCCAGTGGAAGGCGATCGACCCCGAGCGTAGGGGCGACCAATCCGCGCTCATGCATCGCCTCGATGTAGAGGAACTCAAACGCCGGAATGCTGGTCCAGGCACGGCTGAGCGGAATGCCAATGAGGCGACAACGTTTGACGGTTAGCGCGAGAAGACCGGTCGCATCAAGGATGCGAAGAACCAGGTCGGAGTCCTTCCGGCAGTAGTCGCAGAAGGCGACCGGATCGCCCTCATAGAGTGCGATCAGCGTCGCAAGTTTCTCCGCGCTGGTTTCGGCTTCCACCGTCTTTGTCTCTCCGAGCACCGCCTGTGCCACGCTGCCGAGCTTCCGGTCGGTGAAGTTCTCCGGTCCGTATCGCACGAGGCGGAGCCCGTCGAGCACCTGCCTGCCGTGACAGCTGACCGCCGCGTTCTGCCGAACGCCATCTCCTGATCGTGAGGAGGCGAGGAACCGTGCCGGCTCACGCGAACGCGCGATGGCAAATGCGAGCCCGTGTGATTGGAGCCTGCGCTCGATCATCATGATGTCGAAGTCGATTACGTTCCAACCGGTGATCACGTCGGGATCGATCTCTTTGATCCTTCGGACGAGTGCGTCGAGGAGTGACCGCTCGTTCGCGTACTCAACGATCCACTCCTCGCTCAACGCACGACCCGAGTGCACCGCCTCATCGCGCAGGAAGAGGACCTCGTTCACCCGGTCGCCCCAGTTTGCATTGCTCACGAGGCTCACCGCCAGGATGATTCCGCTGCGCGGATCGGTCTCGATGTCGATGCTGAGAACACGGAGCGTCGGTTCCCACTCCCCGGTTGAGAGCGTGGGATTCACAAAGACGAGGTCGACGTGATTGCCCGGCATGTATGGGCCATCGATCCGGACGCTTCCGTGAATCTGCGCGTCAATGAGCGGTGGCTCCGCCGCGTTTAAATCGGCCTCATAGGTTCGAATCCCCGCACGTCGCAGGCTCTCCGCGGCCGTGCGAAGATCACCCACGGAGGTGAAGGTGAGGGCAATTACGGGGGCTCCATCCATTGTGGTCCGATCAGATCGCGCTGCGTCGCATCCACCGAGCGCCTCTCGGGCCACCTCAAGATCGTTCAGGCGCACAAAGAACGACGGCCGGAACGGGTCTCTCATCGCGGCAAAGGTCCTTCCGTCGTCGAGTCGACCAAGCAGGGCGAGTACCGCACGTCGATCGGCGCCTCGTCCGGTCATATAGACGTAGCTGTGGACGACAAAGCCGTTTACGGAGGCCTCCTCACTCATCCGAACTCCGTGTCACCGCGTCGAGCTGAGACGCGACCCGGTCGACTCGAGTGGAGGCCTCGTCAAAACTTCGTCCCAAGTTGCGCAGGTGGCCGCCGGCGACCTCCATTGAACGTTGCAGGCTGGAGAGCTCGCCGGAAAGCGAGTCGAGCCGGCCGAGTAGACGCTCTGTCCGCTCCGGAAGGGAGAGACCTCGAAGGCCGTAGGCAACGGTCTGCAAATAGAGGAAGAGAGTTGATGGACTCACGGGCACCACGCTCTTCTCGAGTGCGGCACGTGCCAATTCGTCGTCGTGACCGGCGAACAGTTCTGTATAGACTCGCTCGCTTGGAACGTACATGAGTGCGAAGCTCATGGTGCCCTCTCGTGGTCGGATGTAGCGCTCGGCGATGTCCGCCAGGTGCTTCTGGACGCTTCGACGGACGTCGGCCGGGAGCCGGTCTTGTTTTTCGCCTGCCAGATAGCGTTGTACTGCCTCCAAAGGGAACTTGCTATCGACCGGAACCAGTTTAGATCCGAGCCGGATAACGGCGTCCACACGCGCCCCGTTTTGGAAACCGTGCTGCAACTCGAATCCAGATCGCGGCAGCCACGATTGGAGGAGCTCGGCGAGCAGTGTCTCACCCACCGCGCCGCGGGTTCGCGGGACCAGAAAGAGCTCGCGAAGGTCGTGGAGATCCGCGCGGACACCTTCGATCTGACTCGACACATCGCTGGAGGGCGCCGGGCGACGAGATCGCGCAAGCAAGACGAGAACGCCAAATAAAGCGAGCGACGAGAGCGCGATCGCGGCGACGATGAGCGGCGACATACTCTGAGCGTAGAGCGCCTCACTCTAGCCGTCAACTGCAGGCGCGGTTTCGCCGATGAACAGAGAGATGGCAACCATCGCAACTGAGGTACGACGTCTCGAACGGACCGAAGTCTTTCTGGACGCGCTCAGAGAACACTTTGACCGTCACTTCGATCGTGGATGGCTCGCCATGCTCGTTGATGAACTCCCGATCGACAGCTCGCTCGTGCCTCAGATTCGCGAGCTTTTCGGACTTCGGTCGGTCTACCTCTCCGACATCTACGAGATCAGGTTCGGGATCGAACGATTGACCACCTTTGCGTTTGAGCTCCGCCGTCATCTTGAGCCGGTCCTACGAGATCGGCTACGAATCTCCGGGTTCACCCGAAGCTCCCGAGACGACGAGATTGGTCGTATTCACCGGCAGTTCGTTGCGAGTGCCTTTCCCGCCAACCTCGATCGACTTGAGGAACTCACTGAGTCTCTGCGCCAATCCATCGATCTGACCGAATGGTCAGCTTCCCGCTGATCGTGTACTTTCAGCTACAGTGCGGATTCTCGTTGCTGAGGACGAAAGGATCAACCAGCTCTTTCTGCGACAGCTCCTTGCCCGCGAGGGGCACGAGTTGACGCTCGCCTCAGACGGGGCGGCGGCGTTGCAACTCGCAGATGATCAGTCATTCGATCTGCTGCTCCTCGATATTCATATGCCGGAGCTCGACGGTGATGAGGTAGCCCGGAGAGTCCGAAACGGCGAATGTGCCGCAACGTCAAACTCCGTCCCCATGCTCGCGATGACCGCGCTTCTCTACGATTCAGACCGCGAACCCCTCCTCGCCGCCGGCTTTACGGACATTATCTCAAAACCCTTCCAGGACACCGTTCTCTTGTCCATGATTCATACCACGACCAATCGAACGAACGAGGGATAGTCAATGCGATTCAGGAATGTTCCGCGGACGGCTCGAGTGGCCGCTTGTTCCGCGCTTATCGCTCTCGTCCTGACCGGCTGTGAGACTCTGCGAGAGATCCTCGAAGTCGAGGCGCCTACCGCCGAGGTCGATTCGGTTCGGATTGAGTCGCTGAGCTTCACAGACGTCGGTCTGATCGCCGAGATCGGAGTCGAGAATCCGAATCCGATTGGAATCTCGCTCGCCGGGTTCTCCTACACTGTCGATCTGGAAGGCGAGCGCATCCTCGAGGGCGACCAGCCGCAAGGGCTGGCGATTGAGAGCTTTGATCGAAGTGTCGTCTTGCTGCCGGTCGGTCTCAACTATGAGTCGATCCTGGAGAGCGTCCGCTCGCTGCGCGGTCAGACTGAGGCGCGTTACGAGATAGGAGTCGAGCTTCGATTCGATCTACCGATCCTTGGGCCGATCACCATCCCGGTCAACACCGAAGGTTCGATTCCCATTGTCCGTCCCCCGTCGGTTCGAATCGCCGGATTGACGCTCGACTCAATCGGAATCAGGGGTGCAAGCCTCTCCCTCACGGTTGCCGTAGAGAATCCGAACAGCTTTGGCGTGGGGCTCGATGCGCTTGAGTACTCGTTTGCCGTCCAGGATCGTGAGTGGGCCGGCGGCGGACTCTCGCGGTCGACATCGGTACGGCCGGAGAGCACGCAGGAACTCACCTTCGATTTCGCGTTGAGCTTCTCAGAGTTCGGTCGAACCGTGCGCGATCTCTTGCTTGGGGAGAGTTCGATCGATTACGCCTTTACCGCCCTTGCGGAGATCGATCCCGACTTCGATCTCCTTCCGGACGTCAGCTTCCCGTATAGTCGATCCGGATCGATACCGCTCCGTCGTCGGTAATGGAGAATCCACACTGGGGACGGCTTGACCGGGCGGCCTCCACATGGCGCCTTGGGTCGTCACGCGTTTGGATCAGAGTGCGCGACGACGAGTGGGAAGTCGCGAGCACGCATGTCGATGACGATCAGGACCCCGACGCACATACGACCACCATTGACCACACGGGTCCGACCGATGCTCCTGAGGAGATCGTGTGGACTCGGTTCGTGACCACCCTTGATGACGAGGTGTCCACTCGCCCGGGCCTCCCGGATCGGCCGGTTGTCGTTCGGCCTGCGAGCCCGATGGTTCTTCTGCCCGGTCGATGGGGCCGGTTTTTCTTTCGTGTCCCCCTCTGGACGATGTTGATCTCAAACGCCTCCGGGCGGGAGCTGGTGATGTCCGAGATTCCGTCCAAGGCGTTGAAGTCCATCTGGTTCGGCTCCATCGCCGGGGGCGAGCTTTGCTACGCGATTGAGGCTCCGCTCGAGCGATCAGTCGAGGATCTTGAGGTCGACCGGTCCTTCGCCATCTGCGAGGTGACCGTGCGGAACAGCAGCAGGGAGCGGCTTCATTTTGAGCGTATCTGTGTGCACGTTGAGTACATGAGTCTCTTTGACGGTGGGGATCGTCTTTGGACGAATGAGGTTCGCGTCACATTCAAGGGATCGGAGCAAGTGAGTCAGCTCTCATTCCTCCCCGGTCCGCCCCATTCGGTGTCTGGTGCCCAGAGAGTCGCACCCAGCCGGTTGCCGCCGGAGTCCGATTTGATCAAGCGAAGCTTCGCGTTGATCCGTGAGATCACGGGGATCTAGGATGGGGAGCGTGCTGGAGAATATCGATCTTTCTGCACTCTTGAGTCCAGAGACGCTTCGAAGCGTCGGCGCGGTTGCGCTGCGGGCGGCGGTCGGGCTCGTGGCGCTTCGGCTCGTGGTAATGATCGTCCGTCGGATTCTCCGGAGACGTACGACCGCCCAGGTCTCAATGCTTGTAACGAAGGCCATTTCCTACGTCGGCCTTGCTGCGATCGCAGCGATCGTCCTGCTTGAATTCGGGGTGAATCTGGGACCGTTGCTTGGAGCCGCGGGCATCGTTGGGCTCGCTGTGGGCGTTGCAAGCCAGGCGAGTCTCTCGAACATGATCAGCGGACTCTTTCTCGTCTCGGAGAAGCCCTTCTCAGTGGGCGACGCGATCAGAGCAGGAGATACCCTTGGGATCGTTGAGAGCATCGATCTCCTGTCAGTGAAGATCCGGACCTTTGACAACCTCTTTGTACGAGTACCGAATGAGAAACTGGCGAGCGCCGAGCTGATCAATATCACTCGGTACCCGGTCCGACGACTTGATATCAAGTTCGTCGTCCCATTTGAGACCGACATCGAAGCGCTCTTCGAAATACTCGGTACGATTGCGAAATCTGACGCAGCCTGCCTTCAGGAGCCGGCGCCGTTTATGGTACCTGACACCTTTGTGGACCACGGCGTCCGCATTCACTTTGGTGTGTGGTTCGCAAAGGATGACTTCATCGCGGTGAAGACGAGCATCTATTCCGCCGTCATCTCGCGACTCAGAGAGGCGGGCATCCGGTTCGCAATGCCCCGGCGGGAGTTGCACCAGCCGGAGCATGCGGATCTCCTCGCGCCTGGAGAGCTTACCTCCAGAGAGTCAGAATAATGCTTGCTACGATCATGCCAATCAGATCGTAGCCCTTATTGATGGCGAGCAGAGAGAAGGTCTTTTCCTCGTAGGCGTAGTGCACGATCGTCGGAAGCAGAGAGAAACCGAACCAGAGAGCCGACGCGACGAAGATCGCGTCCATGATGCCCGTGGCGCCAAATGCATTGATCCCGACCGCGACGCCGAACGCGATCAGGACCTCGCAGATGAACGAAGTGATATACGGTAGCGGGTTCTGATCGAGGTCTTCCTGAGTCTTTCCGATGCCCTTCATCCAGGGTTCGGAAAGCACCATGTACCAGACCGCTCCAATCGCGAAGTAAGCGACGCCGGATACCAAAACGGCCCAGACGTTGACGCTAAAGACGGAAAAGTCCATATGCTCTCCTCTGCGGCGCGTGATCACGCCGCAAAGAAGGTTAACTACTTATGTATTCTTTGTCAGGGATATCATCGGTGCGGCGAGGACGGCGATACCTGCCTTGAGAACGTCACCAAAGAGAAAGGGTGTAACGCCGATCGAGATCACATTCTCGCCGCCCACAAAGGTGCTCAATCTGGCAGCACCAAGAAGGTAGACCGACGCTGTCGCCAGCACAAGCAGGGCGGCTGACGCGGTCGGCTTGTGATTCAGTCGCCGCGCCGAGATCTGACCGGCTATCCAGGCTGCGGCAATAAAACCAATCAGGTAGCCGCCGGTCGGGCCCATGAGAACGGCTGCTCCGGCCATCCCACCGGCAAAGACGGGGAGCCCGGCGATTCCTTGAGCCAGGTAGGTGATTACCGCCAGCATTCCGTGAACGGGTCCGAGTGCGATCGCGACCAGGAAGACGCCGAGCGTCTGGCCGGAGATGGGTACCGGTCCAATGGGAATGGACAGTTGAGCCATTGCAGCGATCATCCAGCTGCCGCAGAGAATCAGAATGAGGGAGAGGCCGACGGTTCGTGGCCTGCTGTTGGTCAGTACTCTTGAGCCAGTCATGCGAGGATCGTACACGACGACGAATCTTTGAAGAAGCGGCTTGACTGAAATCCGTTTGGTTCGTACACTCGCATTGTATTAGTAGTATAGTACATTAGGAAGGTGTATGGCCGGTGCCGATAAACGTCAGGACGCGCTTCGCATTCAGCTCGACCCCGCAGGGGGGGTGCCGTACTACCGGCAGATTATTCTTCAGGTTGAGATGGCGATCGCAGACGGCCGCCTTGCGGCAGGAAGCCAACTCCCGACGGTTCGGGGACTTGCGGTAGACCTTGAGATCAACCCGAACACCGTCGCGCGGGCCTACAACGAGCTGGAGATCCGGGGCATTGTCACGACCCAGCAGGGAACCGGGACCTTTATCAGCGAGCAGGAGATGGAGCTCTCTGTTGACGAGCGGCGAGAGATCCTCGACAGACTCGTCTACACCTTTCTAGGCTCGGCCGCCGGCTACGGGTTTTCGACGAATGATGTCCTTGAGGCAGTCGAGCGAATACGGGAGAACCAAAATGGCGAACAGTGATACTCGTGCGGACGTACTCAGCCGATTGTTTGGCCGCGCTCCAAGGCGTCCGGTGCGTCGCACCCGCGGGAATTTCAGGTTCAACACGATCTCGGCGCTTGTGGTTGTCCTCTTTCTGGGGGCGGCAATGGGTGTTCAGATGACCCTTGCCGAACTACCCACGGACTCGGAGATCGGCTTAATCGCAGGCGGCGTTCTTGTGATTACGGCGCTGCTCTTCGCGATTCCGTACTGGGCATTCGTGCTGGTTTCGGTGGGGCTCCTCTGGGCCGGAGTCCCGTTCATCACAGAGATCGATATGACTCTCTTTGGCGGGATCATGTCGCTTGGACTGCTGATCGCCCCGGGAATTGAGATCATCAGCCAGTGGGACAAGATCGTGGTGCTGCGCCTTGGAAAGTTTCATCGCGTCCGCGGCCCAGGCCCGATCTTCCTCGTGCCGCTTCTCGATACCACCGCCGGCTACGTGGACACGCGTATTCGCGTCACGGACTTCTCTGCGGAGAAGAGCCTGACCCGAGATACAGTGCCGGTCCATATCGATGCGCTCGCGTTCTGGATGATCTGGGACGCTCACCGAGCGGTGCTTGAGGTCCAGGACTTCGAAGAGGCGGTGATTCTGAGTGCACAGACGGCCCTCCGGGCGAGCATCGGCTCCAACGATCTCTCGACCCTGCTGAGCGAGCGAGAGCGACTCGGCCAAGAGATTCAACAGATCGTTGATACAAAGACCAACCCGTGGGGTATCACGATCCTTTCAGTTGAGTTCAAGGAGATCCTTATCCCAAAGGAACTCGAAGACGCCCTCTCGCGCCAGGCACAGGCGTCGAGGGAACGAAAGGCGCGCGTCATCCTCAGCGGAACAGAGGCGGAGATTGCCGGGAGCTTCTCCCAGGCAGCTGAGACCTACCGGGATGATCCAGTAGCCCTGCAGCTCCGCGCTATGAACATGATTTACGAGAGCATCCGCAACAAGGGAGGGTTGGTTCTCGTTCCTTCAGATGCGCTCCAGGGCATGAATCTGGGCACGGTATTAGGCGCAAAGGCGTATGCCGATACGGGTGCCCTTCCTGGAGAACCCGCGATCCCGGATGAGAGTAGTGGAACGACCACCACGGAAGCCGATTCCTCTGCATCAGAGAGGAGTGCCGAACAGAACACAGGAGAGGTTGATGGTAGCAACGAATAACGTAAAGAGAACATACATGAGTGGCGAAGTTGCCGTTCACGCCCTCAAGGGTGTCAGCGTCTCGATCGAGGCAGGGGAGTTCGTGTCGATTGCCGGTCCATCCGGATCCGGCAAGACGACGCTCCTCAATCTGATAGGGGCGTTGGACAAGCCTGATGACGGCGAGATCGCTATCGACGGCACGGAGCTCAGCTCAATGTCAAAAGATGAGCTCGCCCTCTTTCGACGCGAGAAACTCGGGTTCGTCTTCCAGACATTCAACCTGATTCCCGTTCTCACCGCTTCCGAGAATGTCTCGTTCGCGCTCTCCTTGCTCGACCTGAGTGACCGAGAGGTAAAGGATCGGACCCAGGCTATTCTCGATGAGGTCGGCCTCGCGGGCATGGAAGATCGGTTGCCGTTGAAGCTTTCCGGCGGCCAACAGCAGCGCGTCGCTGTGGCACGCGCGCTGGTGAAGCAACCGCGAATCGTGTTGGCGGATGAGCCGACAGCGAACCTTGACTCCGAGACCGGAGAGTCGATTCTCGCTCTCATGGATGAGATGAACCGAAAGTACAAGACAACGTTCGTCTTCTCAACGCACGACAAGATGGTGATGGACCACGCCAAGCGGCTGATCATGCTGCACGATGGGAACATCGTCTCGGACGACAGGAGGTAAGATGGGCTTTCTGACGAAACTCGCCTGGAAGAACCTCCTGAGGCATACTCGGCGCACGCTGATCACGGCGAGTGCGATCGCGGTCGGTCTGGGACTCTTTGTCTTCCTGGACGGTTGGATCAAGGGGTTTGATGCGCAGTCGCAGAACAACCTCGCGTGGTACGAGACCGCCGGTGCGCGTGTCGTGCACCCCGAGTACTGGGAAGACCGTGACGGAGCGCCTGTCGATCTCGTCATAGAGGATCCTGAGACGGTCCTCGGTGAGATTGAGCGAGCGGGTTACAGCGCCACTCCGCGGATCTCGTTCGTGGGTGAACTCATCGTCACTTATGATCCGTTCCCGGAGGACGGCTCACTTCCAACCCGGGTGGTAGCCATTGATCCGGAACGTGATCCTGACGTCTACCG
>JANQQY010000202.1 GCA_028284845.1 Spirochaetales bacterium | reverse complement strand
TGAGACAAAGATGGCGCTCACTTCCGCGTGGGCAAGGATCTGCGCGACGTCTTCGGCGGGGAAGTCGGGGAGCACCGGCACAACAACGCCACCCATTCGATTGATGGCGAGGTAGGCGACGCCCCACGATGGCATGTTTTCGCTGAGGATCGCGACTCTGTCGCCGGCTCTGATTCCGTCCGAGCGGAGCCGTGCTGCGAGCTGGTCGACGGCCACCGCGAGTTCAGCATAGGTCGCGGCGGATTCGCCTGCGTATCCAAGCGAGGGCGTCGACGGATGATCTCCGTAGCTCTCGAAGAGGAGATCACTGATAAGGGTAGGTTGAGTCATACGGGCCTACCCTACGACGCGAGGCCCGGATCGGGAAGTGTCTAGTCGCCCGCCTTCTGGTAGTGGAAGTTGCAGCCCCAGTCGCCCACCTTGTAGTCCTCAATGTGGCCGTCCGCCGCGAACGGTGCCGCCCTCTCAAGCGCGGCGTTTATCTCCTCCGCGGTTGGAGGGACAAAGTCTGTTGCGATGGCAAGATCCTGCCGGAGCTCGTCAGGCGTCTGGACGCCAATCACAAGCGAGGTGATGGGTCGGCTCAAGGCGTATCGGCGGCAGATGTTCGCTGAGACTCCCACCTCACGGACCAACCGGCCCTCCTGTGCGGCAAGCGACTTCATTCCAAGGACACCGATGTTTCGTTCGTTCAGCACGGGAAGTACCTGCTTCTCGAAGCTGTCGTACTGAGCATCCAGGAGGCTGATGGGCATCTGGACCGTATCCCACGCAAAATCAAGCTCAAGCATCTTGAGGTGGAAGCGGGGTGAGGCGTGGCCGGTGAAGCCGATGTAGCGAACCTTGCCGTCTCGTTTGGCATCGAGGGCCGCCTTGAGCGCGCCATCCCAGATGATCTCCGGGTCGCTGAAGCGTTTGATGCCGTGGAACTGCCAAAGGTCGATGCGATCGGTCTGAAGCCTCCGCAGGCTGTCCTCCAGGTGTGACATCGCATCGTCGTAGGTCCGGCCGCACGCCTTTGTCATGAGGAACGCCTTCTCGCGCCACGGACCCTTGAGCGCCTTGCCCATGACCTCTTCGGCCTTGCCCTGGATGTAGTCCCAGCAGTTGTCCATGAAGGTCGCGCCGTGGTCGATCGCCTCGTGAAGCATGGAGATCGATTCCTTTTCGTCGCCGCGTGCAGCAACGTCCCATCCTCCAATACAGATGATGGAGACCTCTTCGCCGGTGTGCCCCAGAACTCGCGTGTCGACCATTCCGTTCATCGGCAGAGTATGCACTATTCCTCCGCGAGACACACTGGACGTCACTCGGAGGAGATCCACGACCGAATCTTACCTATGCGTAGGATTATCCAAAAAAGCATACGAAAATGTAGATTGTGCGTCCATGTATCACATTCTTGTCACGAATCCACAAAAAAGTTAGGGTTGAGCCCTCAGATATGGAGGAAGTATGAGAACCAGATTAGGACTCGCATTACTGATGGTGCTCCTGGCAGCGGCCCTTGCGTTCGCCGGTGCGACCTCAGAGGAACCGGAAGCTGCGGACGATACGGTCAAAGCAGCCTTTGTCTACATCGGCCCGGCCGGCGACTTCGGCTGGACCTACGCTCACGATCAGGGTCGACTCTACGCCGAATCGCAGCTCCCCTGGCTCGAGACGATCACCGTTGAGAGTGTCCCTGAGGGCGACGCGGTTCGCTTCATCGACCGGCTTGTCCAGGAGCAGGATGTCGATGTCGTGTTCACGACGAGCTTCGGCTACATGGAGGACACAATTGCAGCCGGTGAAAAGTATCCGGACGTCGACTTCTTCCACGCCTCCGGCTTTATGCGCTCACCCAATGTGGGCACCTACATGGGCGACATGTACCAGATCTACTATCTGAACGGGCTGATCTCGGGCGCGATCACTGAAACGAACAAGATTGGCTACGTGGCCGCATTCCCCATTCCGGAACTCTTCCGCCACATGAACGCCTTCGCGCTTGGGGTGAACGAGGTGAACCCTGACGCGGAGCTCAGCGCGAAGTGGATCTATGCCTGGTACGCTCCTGACGCTGCACGTGAGGCGGCCGAAGCGCTCGTCGCCGAGGGCAACGACGTACTCGGATTCACCGAAGACACGCCAACGGTCGTTGAAGTTGCGCAGGAGAAGATGGACGCCGGCGAGCGCGTCTTTGCCCTGAGCCACTACAGCCCAATGGAGGCCTACGGTCCTGACTCATCGATCACCGGACAGCTCACCGACTGGGGTGTGCTCTACGTTCGGATGCTCGAAGACTACCGCGCCGGCTTAACGACCGACATGACCGACTACGACCTTCTCTACCTCATGGAAGACGGAGCAGTTGAACTTGGTGGTACCTGGGAGAATCGGATCAACCCGCAATATGTCGATACGCTCAAGGGGATTGAGATCGACCATCCCGAGTTCGGAATGACCAACATCTACGATCTTGTTATGGCTCGCTACGACCAGATGATGCAGGGCCGAGATGTCTTTGATCCATTTACCGGACCCATCGCGGACCAGAATGGCGTCATCCGAATCGCCGATGGCGAGATCGCGACCATCCCGCACCTCTTTGCCGAAATGAACTATCATACCGACAACTGGGTGACAGCACCGCCTCAGGAGTAGGGCAGACCTGCATAGCAAGGCAGGGCCCGCCGCGGCGGTGCCCTGCCTTTTTTGCGTATGGACACATCAACAACCGAACGGCGCATTGAGCATCTGGAGATGCGTGGCATTGAGAAGCGATTTGGAACCGTCGTTGCGAACCGCGACGTCCATCTCGAGATCTCCGCCGGGGACATCCTTGGCCTTCTTGGCGAGAACGGTGCGGGCAAGACCACACTCATGAACATCCTCTACGGTCTCTACCGACAGGAGGAGGGCAGCGTTCTCATCAATGGAGAAGTGGTTGACATCAGGAGTCCGAAGGACAGCCGACGACTTCGCATCGGGATGATCCACCAGCACTTTATGCTCGTCGATCAGCATACGGTGCTCGAGAACATCGCCCTGGGCGATGAGACGGTTCCTTTCTTTTTTCCGCGCCGCGCCGTGCGGCCACGGGTTGAGGCACTCGCGGAGGACCTTGGGCTCGACGTCGATCTGGACAAAAAGATCTACGAGCTCTCCGCCGGTGAGCAGCAGCGCGTTGAGATCATCAAGGCGCTCTATCGGAATGCAGACCTGCTCATAATGGACGAGCCAACCTCCGTGCTCACGCCTCAGGAGACCGAACAGCTCTTTGCAACCCTTCGGTCGATGAGCGAGAACGGGCACACCGTCATTCTCATCAGCCACAAGCTCGAAGAGATCATGGCGATCTGCAATCGCGTCATCGTCCTCAGGAAAGGCGAGGTGACCGGCGAGGCAAACACCGCTGACGTTCAAAAGACCGACCTTGCTCGCATGATGATTGGCCGGTCGATCTCATCGTCCTATCCCAAGGCTGATCTTGAGCCGGGTGAACCAATCCTCCGAGTGAGTGATCTGCACGTCCTGGATGATCGAGGGTTACCCGCGACGCGTGGCCTCAGTTTCGAGGTCTGCGAGAACGAGATTCTTGGGATTGCCGGCGTCTCCGGCAATGGACAGCGCGAGGCGGTGCAAGCGATCTGCGGACTTCGGTCCTCAGAGTCCGGCTCCGTCACCCTTCACGGTGAGGAGATCAGTAACGAGGCTGTTCGTACCATCAGCGATCTAGGCCTTGGTCATGTGCCGGAAGATCGGATGGTTCACGGGATTGTTGGAAACCTCTTTCTCTTTGAGAACGCCGTCTTGAAGAAGCATCACCAGGCACCCTACAGCGCGCATATGCGGATGGATTACCGTGAAGTCCGGGACCACGCCGATGCGCTCGTGAGCGGCTATCAGGTCTCCGCGCCCTCAGTCTCTGTGCCTGCGAAGAATCTTTCGGGCGGCAACATTCAGAAACTCATCCTGGGGAGGGAGATTAGCTCCGCCCCGAGTCTGCTGATCGCCTCGCACCCCACCTATGGGCTTGATGTTGGCGCAGCTGAGTACGTGCGACTTCAGTTGATTGAGAGGCGTGACAGCGGAGGGGCGGTGCTCCTGGTCTCAGAGGACCTTGAGGAACTCTTTGCCGTCTGCGACCGGATTGCGGTGATGTTCGAGGGGAAGGTGATGGGAGTCGTAGATCCGAGTTTGGCAACGATGGAGGAGGTCGGACTGCTGATGGCCGGGGTAGTGAACGAGAGCGAACGGGCCGAACGATCGTCCGTAGCGGACGCCGGGATCGTGGACGAGGGGGAGCCATCGTTTGTTGCCGCCGCGGACGGGAACGCTCTCCCGGACGACTCGGCAACGATTGCCACGAGTGCGGAGGTTGCTGAATGACCATACGCGTTACGCCTCGCGAGGAGACGACGCAGGGATTTCGAACGCTGGTTCTCGTTGGATCGCTCTTTGCCGGGCTGATTGCCGTTGGGATTGTCTTTGCTGTCAGAGGCGTGAATCCGCTTCTCGCTGTCTGGAGCATCTTCCGCGGATCGTTCGGCTCCGCCTACGGAATCAAGGAGACGATCACCAAGGCGGTGCCGCTCATCCTGATTGGCAGTGGCCTCGCTCTCGCCTATCGGGCGAAGTTCTGGAACATCGGCGCCGAGAGTCAGCTACTGCTGGGAGCGGTGTTCGCCACCTGGGTCGGTTTGACCTGGGGGCCTCACCTGCCGGGCTGGCTGATCATTCCTCTTATGTTTATAGCCGGGTTTATTGGCGGCGCGCTCTGGGGAACGATCCCGGCGATCCTCAAGATTCGGTTTGGCATCAATGAGGTCATCAGCACGCTGATGCTAAACTACGTCGCGGCTGAGATCGTGAAGTATCTCGTGGTGGGACCCTGGAAGGGTGAGACGAAGTTTGGCTACCCCTACACAGACGATCTGCCTGATCAGGCGATCCTTCGATTGCTGCCACTCTCGCGGATCTCGCCCGCCCTTGTCGTACTCGCCGTTGTCCTCGCCCTCGTTCTGACCTACATCATCTTTCGGACCCGATTTGGATACGAGATCCGCGTGATCGGCGAGAGCCCGGAGGCGGCTCGGTACGCGGGCATCGATTTCTTCAAGACGCTTCTCATCACCATGGTCATCTCAGGTGGTATCGCCGGGATCGCCGGGGTGGGCGAGCTCTCCGCGATTCATCACAACCTGAGTTATCCGGAGACGATCAGCGCCGGCTACGGATTCACGGCGATCATCGTAGCCTGGCTTGGCAAGCTCAACCCGGCCTTTGTGATCCTCTCCGGCCTCTTTTTCGCCGGAATCATTGTGGGCGGC
Source organism: Spirochaetales bacterium (assembly GCA_028284845.1). Taxonomy (GTDB): domain Bacteria; phylum Spirochaetota; class Spirochaetia; order DSM-27196; family SLST01; genus SLST01. The sequence goes on along the minus strand of JANQQY010000202.1, from coordinate 2,456 downwards.
GACGCGATTCAGATGACGCTCGGGCTGCCAGCCGTCACCGTGAGCGTCTTTAACGGCTTTCTGCTTGTCTTCCTGATCGCGGGAGACTACCTCCTCTACCATCGAGTGAAGCTTGTTCGGGAGCATGCCTGATGGACATCGTCGTCAACATTCTCGTGCGGACCGTCGTTGCCGGCACGCCTCTTCTTCTTGCCACACTTGGCGAGATCGTCACCGAGCGTTCCGGGATTCTGAACCTTGGCGTAGAGGGCATGATGAGCGTGGGGGCGGTGACAGGCTTTATCGTGACTTTCACCAGCGGGAGTCCCTGGCTGGGGATGCTCGTGGCGACGCTCGTGGGTGCGGCGTTCAGTAGCATCCACGCCTTTGTCACCATTACGCTTCGCGCGAACCAGGTCGTGAGTGGCCTTGCGCTCACAATGCTGGGCCTTGGGATAAGCGGCCTCTGGGGCAAGCCCTACATTGGCCGACCACTCCCGGTGAAGATGGAGGCGGCACCCATTCCTCTCTTGAGCGAGATCCCAGTCCTGGGTCGCGTCTTCTTCTCGCACGACCCCTACGTCTATCTCTCGATCGTCCTTGGTGTCACGATGTGGTTCGCACTCCGCTACACGCGTGCCGGGATCACATTGCGCTCCACGGGAGAAAACCCTCGTGCCGTCGAATCCCAGGGAGCAAACGTCGGTCTGATCAAGTACGTCTCAGTGATGATTGGCGGCGCATTCGCGGGCATGGCCGGTGCTCACTTGTCCACCGCCTATAGCCGCTCGTGGATCGAAGGCATGACCTCCGGCCGCGGCTGGATCGTGATCGCGCTCACCATCTTTGCCCTCTGGGAGCCGAGCCGCGCCTTCCTTGGCGCCTACGTCTTTGGCGGCGTCTTCGTTCTGCAGTTCGTCCTGCAGCCGCTTGGCATCTCTCCGAACATCCTCGCCATGCTTCCCTACCTGATGACCGTTGCCATCCTGTTGGTGTACGGACTGACAAAGCAGGGCAAGCGACGGATGGCTGCTCCGCAGACCCTGGGCGAGGCGTACATTCGCGGGAGCCGATAGGGGAGGGCCCTTCGTGGTCGTGTGGACTACGTCGTGCTCACAACGCAGTACCTTGGACCCATGCCCCGAATTCGACCTCTTGCCGCATTTGTTTTGGTGATCGGTTGCCTTCTATGCGACGCATCCGCGCTCGCCGCGGCGGGCTCACGTGAAGACCGCTCTGCTTCAGGTCAAGAGCAGACCGAAGAGAGCGAAGCAACCGAACTTGGTGGCGTGGCGAGTCCTCGCAACGAGGGTCGATCGGTCGAAGGCGTCCGCGACGAGTCCGGCGCACTCGTTCCCGCCGTTGACGACCGTCCGCGCGAGCGGATCTACCAGCTCGTGGAGTCCGGGCCTTCTCTCCGGTCCCGTGTGATCGAAGCGATGGTCGAGTCCGGCGACGAGGCCTACATTCCGGTTCTGATCGAGGCGTTTCGCGGACTCCAGATGGGTCTCGTGGGCGGCACGGCCACCGAGTACGCTGAAGCGCTTGAGGCGTTGTCCGGCGAGTCATTTGGTCTTGATTGGTCGGCCTGGGTACTCTGGTATGGCGCTACCGACATTGAACCTCCGGAGGGGTTCACCGGCTGGAAGGGACAGCTTCTCTCAGGCATCGATCCGAGGTTCGCCCTCTTCCTCCGCGACGGGATCCCATCCCGAATCCGCGTGGAGGAGATTCTCTGGGGTGGTGTGCCGGTTGACGGCATCCCGCCGCTCGAGAACGCACCCATGATCCCAGGTAGTGTCGCAGACTATCTCCTCCCGGATGAGCCGGTCTTTGGCATCGAGATCAATGGGGACGCGCGCGCCTATCCGCTTCGCATTATCGATAACCACGAGATGGCAAACGACATCGTGGGCGGCGTGCCCATTTCGCTTGCCTATTGCACACTCTGCGGAGCCGCGATCGCCTATGAGGGCGTTGCCTCGAACGGTGAGACCTATCGGTTCGGCACCTCGGGCTTTCTCTACCGGAGCAACAAACTTATGTACGACCGCTCCACCTTCACGTTATGGAACCAATTGACCGGCCGCCCGGTTCTTGGTCGCCTTGCCGATTCCGATATCTCGCTCACCGTGATTCCAACCGTTCTCTCCTCCTGGTCCGACTGGCTCGCGCGCCATCCCGACACCCTGGTACTTGATCGAGAGACCGGCATCTACTCGGCGGAGTTCTACACACCCGGCGTTCTCTACGGCGCCTACTTTGCCTCGCCGGAGACCATGTTCCCCGTCTGGACCCAGGACGCCCGTCTCGCTCAGAAAGACTTCGTCTACACGCTGTTTCTTCAAGGGGCGCCCAAGGCGTACGACGTTGAGGCGCTTGCGGACGCGGTGGTCGTCAACGACAGAGTGGGGGAGACCGACGTTGTACTCGTCGCCCCTCGGGGGACCTCGGAGGTTCGTGGTAATGACCGGAGC
>JANQQY010000199.1 GCA_028284845.1 Spirochaetales bacterium | reverse complement strand
CATGGCGCTGGAGCAACAGCAGGAGGTAGGCGCGAACGGTGGGGTGCAGGACGACCGCGGCGGCGCGTCGCTCTGAGAGGTCCTCCATATACTCCTCTGCGCATCTCGCGGCAAGCTCGCTCCGTGGCAGAAAGGTCTCGAGGTAGGTAAAACGCGCGACGTCGTACCTGCGGAACTCGGAGAGCATCGCCCGGAAGGTTTCCGGCTCCGGCACGTGCAGGACAATCGCACGCCGGACCGTGCGAACGAATCGTTCGGTGAGATCGAGGCGATCCTCGTGGGTGAGGAAGAGGCCGACGCTGCGAAACTCCGGCCGGTAATCGCGACCGGCAAGTCGATCAAGAACGAGGAGCAACTCTCCCACGTTCTCCGGACCAAAGGCATCAGTTCCCAGCATGCCGGACTCATAGAGCGCTCGATAGGCATCGACCGAGTCGTAGCGATCGGAAAGCGCGTCAGCGCTGAGCTCCCACGTCCCCGTGTCTTCGACCAGACCGACGAGGTCGGCAATGAGTGTTTCGGTGGCGGTCATGCTTTCTTCGCGCGAAGCAGTAATCGGGGAGGTGTCGCAACGCCGTGCTTCGCAATCTGCCGGGAGACTCGTTCGGCCTCTCTCGTCAGATCCTCGTACGCGAGCGTCTCTCGGGCATGCTCGAGGTACTCAGCAAGGAAGACACCCGCGTGCGCAACCCGCTCAGACATCTCACTCCCTTCGACATCAATGGGGTCTTCGACCTCACACTCGTGGTCGATCTCAAGGCCCGCAGAGGTGACAAGATCGCGGACCTCGGCCCTTGTGAAGGTGGGGTTGTGAGTCCGCCCGTGGAGGCGGTCGATCTGCGACTTGAAGTGATGAAGATCTCTGCCGTTCGTCTCCGGCCGCGAGAGGCCGTCAGAGACGAGCTCGTGAACAACGAACCATCCTTCGTCCGCTACGGCCTTACTCATCAGCGCAAGGAGCTTGACCGGATCAGGAACATGATGGAGAGCGTCTGAGATTGAGGCGAGGTCGAATCGGCCGGCATCATACGGCATTGAGTAGCCGGAAAGCAGCCGATAGCTGATTCGTGAATCGGCGGTGAGCTCTCGTGCCTCGTCGAGGCTATCCTTGTCCGGATCGATGCCGATGATTTCGTGGACGCCGCCGAGCAAATCTGCAAGTGTCCGCGTGAAGGTGCCTGTCCCGCACCCCACGTCGAGTGCGTTGTAGACAGTGATTCCGGAGAGGGTCGAGCGAAGACAGTTCGTTTCGCTCATGCCGGTATCGTCTCGTCGAGAACCTCCGGCCGGACATGCCGGATCGAGTCTTCCAGCAGTGCCGCCACATCAGCGGGCGCGTCAGGAAGCGGACCGCTCAGGTGCTGCTTGAATCGGCGAGTCCCGGGGCAAAAGGCAAAGAGCCCGAGCATGTGGCGGAGCACGTTCCGGGCGGGCCAGCCGGCCGCCGTCCACGACTCAATGTACGGAATCATGGCCTCGACGACGGCGCGGCGAGTGGGGCGCTCCGTCGATTCTTGTCCAAAGAACCGCTCGTCGATCTCAGCGAACATCCACGGATTGTCGTAGGCGGCGCGGCCAACCATCACCGCGTCGACACGATTGAGGTGACTCTCAATCTCATTGGACGCGCCAACGTGCCCGTTTATCTCAATGGAGAGCTCCGGACGCTCCTGTTTCAGCCGGTAGACATCTTCGTACCGAAGCGGCGGAATCGTCCGGTTCTCCTTCGGCGAGAGGCCTGCGAGAATGGCGATCCGGGCGTGCACGGTGAAACGGGCCGGGCGAGCCTCGTTGACCA
>JANQQY010000165.1 GCA_028284845.1 Spirochaetales bacterium | reverse complement strand
GTAGTATACTCCGCCCGGGTATGATTCGATCCCGCCGGAGCCTTCTGCCGTTCTATCTGTCCTACGCCGTCGGTCTGGTGGCGCCGCTCGTGCTCGGCGTCGTACTCTTCATCCGCACCAGCACCCTCGCGGAGCGGGAGATCGAGACGCGAGTGCAGTTCGCCGTCGAGCAAGCCGCCACAGACATTGAATCGATCTACGGCGACGTTGAGTTCATTGTCACACAGGCCTCGCTGAGCGATCCAATCACCGACCTTTCGGAGCAATCGTTTCCGGAGACGACTGAGAAATACCGGCAACTCATCGAACTGGTCTTTAATCCTGCCTTCGTGGACACGACCGCCTTCTCTCGATTCATCACCAATTTCTACCTCATCCTGCCGGTTCCGGAAGTGGTGCTGAGCAGCACCGGTATTCATTCACTCGCCTCATTCTACGACTACGAGTTCAGCATTGAAGGGACGGACTACGATACCTTCGAGACGACCTACCTCGAGGGATCGTTTGACTACGATCTTCAACGCGTTCGTGCATCGTCCGGCCTTGGCACTCGGACCGAGGAGGCTGTCGTGCTGCTGCACTCGCTTGGCCCCGAGCGGCCTCGGCGGAACCTGCTGCTCTTTGTGATTGATCGGCGCGCGATCGAAGACGAGCTGCGAGCGGCGAGTTTTGAGGAGGGCTCGGCGATCTTTGTGCTTGGGCGCGACGACGGGATCGTCGCGGACTTCGTTCACCCCGGCACCTCCTTCGAAGTCGAGGTTCCCGCGGATAGAATCAATGCCAATCTCGCCGACTGGCGCTTCCCGGAGAACACAGCTCGTTACGCAGTCACCTCTCCAGAGGGAAGCGTTCGCATTGATGCCAGAGTGCCCCGAGCCGTCTTCTCCGCGCGAGCCGCATTTGTCCGGCGCACGACACTCATCCTCGTTATCGTCGTGATCGCCATCGACATTGTACTCGTACTCGTTTTCTCGCGTCGCAACGCCCGCCCGCTCTCAGAGATTCTCAGTTCATTGCAGAGTGATTTGGAGACCCGCCCGAGACCGCCGGCCGAACCACGGGCGACCCACGGCCCGAGCCTCAGATTTGTCGAGCGACAATTGAATCGGATTCTTGCACAGAAGAACGATCTTCAGGAGGAGCTCGACGACCAGCGGCCTATTCTCCAATCGCTCATCCTTCAGAGCCTCGTTCAGGGAATCCGCATCAACGACGAAGAGCTTCGCGGCTTGTTTGCTCGATCGGGGATCCCGCTGAATACCGGCTTCCGATGTTCCGTTGTGATGAGCTTTGATCCCGATGCCGAGCGGAACGCGACGGACATCTACGACGAATTCGCGCTGCGGAAACTCTATCTCGAGGAACTGTGCCAGCGGCAGATCTCCGGAGGATTGAGCTTTCTCTATCAGAGTCACGACCGGCTCGTGGTGATCCATGGCGACGATGCCGACTCGAAGGAGAGCTATCATTCACGGCTCGTCCGGGGAGTTGAACGGACGGTCAAGGAGCTCCGGCGCGACGCCGGAGTCGACGTCTTGGTCGGCATTGGGAATCCCTACTACTCCCTCGCCAAGATTCGCACCTCGTTCGAGGAGGCCGTGATTTCAGTTGAGCAGTACGCCCCTCTGGCGACGGATGGGTTCGCGGTCTACGGAGAGTTCGTGGACTCTCATCAGAGCTATCACTTCCCGATCGAACTCGAGTTGCGACTTCTCAACGCAACGCGGCAGGGCTCGGGTGAGGCCGTCGAGAAGTGTGTACGGGAGATCCGCCGGCTCAATTTCCACGAGCGAACTCTCTCGCGGGAGTCCATTCTTATTCTCTTTGGCGAGATCCGTGGCGCGATCGCAAAGCTCAACGCCTCGATTGAAACGGCTCTTGGAACCGCGGACGAGGCGGCAACTGATCTGACTCAGAAATCACATGGGCCTGAGGACTGGGAGAGCTTCCTGGACGAGACGGAGACCGTCCTCCAGCGGCTGGCCGAGTTCTTCCGTCAGAAGACGCGATCGAGTCGATCTGGAATCGATTCAGCGTCGATCACGCAGTACATCGCCGATCACTTCACTGATCCCAACTTGAGCCTGACAATGATGGCCGATGCGTTCGGGGTGAGCGAGAAGTACTTCTCCCGAGTATTCAAAGAACGGCTCAACATCAACTTCCACCTGTACCTGGAAAACACCCGACTCAACTTCGTGCGCGACCGGCTCAAGGGCACCGAGCTCCCACTTCGCGAGATCGTGAGCGCCTCCGGCTACGCCTCGCCGGTCACCTGTAGCCGAGCGTTCAAGAAGCGATTTGGGGTAAATCCCTCACACTACCGCGAGTCTCAACGCGGTTCGTGAGGCGTGAAGACCATATCGGTCTGAAAGCACAAGCGCACCGTTCATCACAGGTAGAAAATCGTCACCTCGAAGGTTGTGCACTTTTTGTCGTTCGACTGAGAAAAGTGTCCGTTGCGTGATCGACCAACCGACATAAGACTTCCGACATGGATTCTGCCCACCCGAACACGGCAGGCGTGGCGTTCGCCCGAGAGCGCCTTGCCACGAATGTTCGCAAGCACTGGATGCTCTATGTGATGGTGATTCCCGGAATCGTCTGGTTTGTGATGTTCCGACTGATCCCGGATGCCGGTGCCGTCATCGCATTTCAGGATTACAACATCTTCCGAGGAATGGCTGGAAGTGAATGGGTCGGACTCAAGCACTTTCGGTACCTGATCACCTATCCGGGGTTCTATCAGATTCTTGGAAACACTCTCCTCCTGGGACTCGTGACGATCCTCTTTGGCTGGCCGGTTCCAATCATTCTCGCGCTCGGAATCAACGAGGTGCGCGTCACAGGCTTGAAGCGCGGCCTGCAGACCATTCTCTACCTTCCACACTTCTTCTCTTGGGTCGTGATCGCAGGCCTCTTCTTCCAAGTCCTTGGCTTAAACGGCGTCGTGAACAATGTGATCGATGCGCTTGGCGGAGATCGGATCCTCTTCGTTCAGCAGCGCTGGTTCTTCAGACCGATGGTCGTTCTCGCGAGCCTCTATCGCGATTCAGGCTACGGAACGATCGTCTACCTTGCCGCAATTGCAAGCATCAATCCTGAGCTCTACGAATCCGCGATGATGGACGGTGCCAACAAGATCCAGCAGATCATCCACGTCACGATTCCGATGATCCTGCCCACCGCCTTTGTGCTTCTCCTCCTTCGGATTGGGAACTTCATGCAGCTGGGCTTCGATCGAATCTGGAACTTCCTGACGCCGCTGACCTGGTCGGTGGGTGATGTCTTTGACACCTATGTCTACCGCGTGGGAATCACTGAAGGGCAGTACAGCCTCACGACCGCGATTGGCCTCTTTCAGTCGCTGGTTGGATTCATCCTCATCTACGGCTTCAACAAACTGACAAAAAAGGTCTCCGGGGGACTCTGGTAATGGCACTCCGACAGACCACCGCGGGCGATCGATTCCTACTCACCCTCAACGAGATCGTGCTGATCCTTCTCGCACTTCTGATGCTCTACCCGCTGGTGAACACGCTCGCCATCTCGCTCAGCTCCGGGGTGGCAGCAGACGCCGGACGCGTGACCATCTGGCCCATCGACTTCCAGCTCGACGGATGGCTCTATGTGGCCGGCGACCGATCACTCCATCGGTCGTTTCTAAACTCAGTCTACGTTACGGTGCTCGGCACGGCTTCAAGTCTGGTGTTCACGGCCATCTTTGCCTACCCGCTCAGCAAGTCGTACTTCAAGCTCCGCCGCGTCCTCAGCCTGCTTGTCGTGTTCACCATGATCTTCCGGTACCCACTCATCCCGTACTTCCTTGCGCTGCGATCATACGGCTTTATGAACAACATTCATGTGTTGATCTTTGCGCACCTCCTGACGGCCTACAACCTGATCATCATGCGGACGTTCTTCCAGAACTTGCCGGCCGAGCTCGAAGAGTCTGCCGTGATTGACGGTGCGAACCACCTTCAGATTCTCGTTCGAATCTTCGTGCCGCTCTCCAAGCCGGTCTTTGCGACCCTGGGGCTCTTCTTTGCCGTGAGCTACTGGAATCTCTTCCTGCACCCGCTGCTCTTTCTTACCGACTCGAACCTCCTTCCCATCCAGGTCCGACTCCGGCAGTTCATCGCACGGAGTGCCTCAATCGAGTCGTCCACGGACGCAGTAGCCTCGGACGCAGACCTCAACCGCCGAACGATCGAGGCGGCGGTCGTGATCTTTGGGACGCTCCCGATTCTGATGATCTACCCCTTTCTCCAGAAGCACTTCGTGAAGGGGGCGCTCCTTGGATCGATCAAGGGGTAGCGGAATGAGTTCAATTCGTGCACAAGGGCTCGTTGAGCCTTCCAACACAGTAAGGAGGATTGTATGAGGCAATCATCACGTATCTTTGCGGTTCTCGCAGCGCTTCTCGCGCTGGTTCCCGCGCTCGTCTTTGGCACCGGATCGGATGAGACCGCCGGTCCGGCCGATGACGAGATCGTCGTAGTGGAAGTCTGGGACGCGAACTCTCAGAACGGTCGGCTCGACATCGACCATCCTATGTCGGTTTTCTCAGCGGAACGGTTCGGAATCGCCTTTGAGGGACCGGTCGTTTCATGGAACGGCGGAACCGACTATCTGCAGCAGTTGCGGATCCGTATCGCCGCCGCGGACATGCCGGACATCTTCCTGCCCTGGGGTGGGATTGAGGCAGAGCTGATTGAGAACGACGCGATCCGTCCACTCACCGCTCTCATCGAAGAGAACATGCCGGTCTATCATGCCGCTGTTCCGCCGGAGGTCTGGGACTTTGTCGCCTCTCAGAGCGACGATGGAGAGATCTACTTCCTGCCTTCGGTCAACTTCACCCCACTCGGCGCACACATCCGCGGCGACTGGCTCGACCGGCTCGGCATGGAGGTACCCACCACCATCGACGAATACGTTGAAGTTCTGCGTGCCTTCCGTGATGAAGACGCCAATGGAAACGGCGATCCCAACGACGAGATCCCAACATCTGCTCGAGAGTTCGCTCGATGGATGGACCACAACTTCGCGCCCTTTGGTGTTGCGATGGTTGAGGGATTCCCCGCCTGGGACATCTACGACGGCGAAATCCAGTACTCCGCCGTGCAGCCCGAGATGAAGGCGGCCCTTGAGTGGATTCGCGGACTCTACGCCGAAGGACTGCTTGATCCTGAGTCGTTCATCAACACCAATCAGATCTGGCGCGGCAAGATCCGTAGCGACCGCGTAGGTGTCTGGTATCACGGACTGCATTGGAGCCTGGGCAACTTCCGACCTCTGTATGACAGCGGCATCGAGGAAGTGAACTTCACCTTCATGCCGGTGCTTGATGCGCCCGGCTTCGAAGGTTTCTACACGAAGAGCGAGTTCCGACGTCCGGAGCGTGTCTTTGTCGAGTCGCTCTCTGACGAGGTCGTTGCGCGAGCAATGCAATTCTACGAGTGGCTCAATGATCCAGGTTTCAGCAATGAACGACGTTTCGACGGGATCGAGGGCTTTCATTGGGAGATGGTCGACGGCGCACCCGCGCTAATCAACGGCACCGACTGGGTCGCCGCCTCCGATGGCTATCGCGCCGGAGTTGGCGAGGGACTCCACAGCAACGCCGCTGTCGTTATTGACAACATGAGCTTTGGGCTCGGCCTAGCGGAGGCAAGCGACAACACTCGGGAGATCATCGGTCGTCAGGGCGTCATTCGACTCGTCGAAGAGTACACCCAGGACAACACACGATCGATCGCCGGTCAGTTCCTTCCGTCTACCATCTACGATGGCTACCCAGACCTCCAGGCGCACAAGATGTATCAGGAGTACGCTGCACGAATCATCGTGGGCGAGTGGGAGCTCGATCGCTTTGACGAGTTCGTGGATCGCTGGTACGCCGAAGGCGGCACCGAGGTGACAGAGCGAGCCCAAGCGCTCTACGCGGCTCTTCAGTAGAGTTTGACTCCGCCACCGGCTGTCCCGGAGCGCGGAGGTTTCGTCCACGCGGGCCCGATTCGTCGGGCCCGTTTGCGTCCGGCC
>JANQQY010000129.1 GCA_028284845.1 Spirochaetales bacterium | reverse complement strand
GATGGCTGCCCAAGACTTCCGTCCGGTGAACCGATTCGAGTCAGCGCGCCGAGTCGTCCGGCGCTTTGTGAACCGCCGTGAGAATGATCCCATCGGGCTGGTCGGATTTGGTGCTGAGGCAGCGCTTCGGGTGCCACCGACGATCGACTATGACCATCTCCAAACGGAGCTCGATCGGATGCAGGTTCTTGAACTTGGGGACGGCACGGCGATTGGAATGGGGCTCGCGGTCGCCGCGCTTCATCTCGAACGATCGACAGCGGAGCAGAAGGTGATTGTTCTGCTCACAGATGGAATCAATAATGCAGGCGAGATTCAACCGGAGACGGCCGCCCGCGCCGTGCGCTCGCTCGACATCGATCTCTACGTCATCGGTATTGGTACCGGCGAAGAGGTCGATCTCGAGCTCGTCGACCCCAACACGGGGCAGGTTCTCCGCGGGACCGTCTCGGATGGATTCGACGAAGAGGCGCTCATGGCGATTGCCTCCGCCGGAGGCGGGCTCTACGCCTACGCCGGGTCGACGGCGCTGTTGGAATCGATCCTTGACCAGATCGATTCCACCGAGCGTGTAGAACAACGATCGCTCATTCGCATCGAGCGAGACCCAATCGATCAACAGCTTATTCTTCTTGGCTTTGCGCTCGTTCTCCTCGACCTACTCACTCGACGCTCGTTCGCACGGGAGGTGCTGTGACCCTGCAGAGCCCTCAGGTGCTACCGCTCCTCCTGATCATCCTCCCCTTGCTTGTGCTCATCGTCTGGTCGTTCGCAAAAGGGCGACATGAGATTGTTCGTCTTGCAAGTCAATGGTCGGAGGATGAGGTGACACGGCTCTACCTGGTGAAGTCGTTCTTTGTCGCACTTGGGCAGATCGGCTTTGTGGTCTTTGCGATCCTGGCGGCAGCGGACATCACGCTCGGGGAGGTTCCTGTTGAGGAGGATCGGTCGGGCGTCGATGTCGCCTTCGTCCTTGACCTGTCGCGCAGCATGCTCGCCACCGACGTATCTCCGAATCGACTTCAGGCGGGAATCGATCTGATCCGGGCGGTGGCGCGGGAACTCGAGACCTCCCGGTTCTCCCTGGTCGGGTTCAAGGGGCGCGGGGTGACCATCGTCCCGCTCACGGAAGACATCAATGCGATCGACACCATCGCGCCGTCGCTGAGTCCCGATCTTGTCGTCGCGCCCGGGACCAATCTCGACGCGGGGCTGCGCGAGGGCCTCCGCTCGCTCCCCGACTCGAGCTTCGCATCCCGGGTCCTCGTCGTCGTAAGCGACGGAGAGGCCCTCGATGGCGAGACCGATGAGACCCTCAGTAGGCTCCGCTCTGCCGGCATCCCGGTCTTTAGCGTCGCCGTTGGATCTGCTGAAGGCGCTACCGTTCCGAGCGTTGATGGAACGCCGATGGTCGATGAGAGCGGTCGCCCGGTGATCACTCGAGTAGATACGCGCACCCTTGCCGATCTGGCGGAGCGAACTGAGGGCGAGCTCGTACGGCTGCAGGGTGCGGAGCGCGAGCTGAGATCGCTCATCGAGGCACTCGGTGAGAATCGCGAGACGGAAGGGTTCCGGCTTCAGCCTCGTAGACGCTACCGACTCTTTCTTTCAATCGCTCTCTTGGCTTTGCTGACATCACTTAGCGTTCGGATTGTACGATGGCGCGGAATGTTCTAGCGGTCGTCGGGATCGCCCTGGTGAGCGTTATCACCGTTGCCGGGTGCACTGCGGCACGACCGGTCGTTCCCGTCCTGCGTGGCAACCTGGCGTACTCGCGCGGCGACTTCCAGTCGGCACTGGTGCACTATCTCTCCGCAGATGATGCAGCATCCGATCCGTGGGTCTTGTTCAATACCGCGAACGTCTACTACGCGCTCGGTGAGCAAGAGGCGGCACTGGAGACGTGGGATGCGGCACGAATCGCTGCCAATGCCGTTGACCTCTCCCCTGCGCTTGTTCACGCCGCCAGCTTCAACCGCGGAGTGCTGCTCTTCGAGCGTGGACAGTTCGCCTCCTCCTACGACGAGTTTCGATATGCTCTCTCGCTCGTTCCGGCGAGCATGAGCACCAAAATCAATCTTGAACTAGCGCTCGATCGCAGCCGCTCGAGCGAGTCCTCAGGCTCTTCGTCAGAATCGGACGAACCCGCCGACACGCCAGGCGAAGAGGACACATCGACCCTCCGGATACTCGAATACGTGCGGCGCCAGGAAGCAAATCAATGGATACCAAACACGGACGACGTGCAAGACGGTTCTGCGCGCGACTGGTAGCTCTTGCCTTTGCCGCGATTGCACCCGGCATTTGCGCACAAGAGAACCTCGTCTCGACCACGCTGAGCAACAATAGACTCGTCGTCGGCGAGACGACCAGCCTCACGCTCACCATTCGTCACGAGGAACCAACGGATGTGGCGGTCGAGCTCCCGCTCTTCCCGGGACTGAGCGTGGTCGACGGGCCGTCAATCCGGCCAATCGCATTGCTGCAGGGTGCCGAGAGTATTCGCGTCGTTGAAGTCCGGATGGCCCTTCGCGCTGTGCAGCCCGGACGGTTCGTCCTGCCCTCGATTCCGATTCAGGTGGCTGGGCAGCCCCATGCGACGCTGGAGCGACTCATCGAGATTGGAGTTCGTGGAGACCGCGACGGAGTTCCCTTTTTGATCCGCTGGTCGGTTGACGCCGAGGAGATCGTCCTTGGTCAGGGCGTTCCGGTCTTCCTGGAGGCGTACAACGCCACCGAGTACTTCTTTCCTACCTCCCTTCGGGTCGATATTCCCGCTGGAGCGATTCTTGAAGAGGTTCAAGGACTCGGTACGGTGGAGCAATACTCGGTCGACGGGCAGACCCTCTTTCGGCTGCCGGTCGCCGTCTACATGCTCACGCCAACACTCCCCGGTACCATTCGGCTTCCGGCGGCGACCGTCGCAAATGGTCCGACGATCGCCACGGGCCCCGCCTTGTCTGTCTCCGTCCGGGATGCTCCGGATACCGTCGCAGCTACCGGAGCGGTAGGGAGGTTCGCCTACCGCGCACGTCTCGATCCCGCCGAGGTGAGCCTGACCGGAGAGGTGAGACTCGAACTCACCGTGGTCGGGGAGGGGAATCTCCACATCCTGCAAATCCCGGATCCGATTCTTGACGGCTTTGAGGTTGTCTCGGATGAGCGGTTGGAAGAGATCGTTC
>JANQQY010000111.1 GCA_028284845.1 Spirochaetales bacterium | reverse complement strand
ATAGTCGAACTCCTCATGGCCCGAGATAAAGATGAACCGCGCGTTCTCTCCGCAATCGCGAGCTCGCCTCATGAGCTCAATGCCATCCATTCCCGGCATCCGAATGTCAGTCACCACAATATGCGGATGTGACGACACAATCTCCTCGAGGGCGATCGTTCCATCCTCGGCAGTGCCGACAAGAACGAACCCGAGCTCTTCCCACTTCACCCCATCGGCCAGCCCATCACGGATGGCCGACTCGTCGTCCACAACAAGAACCCTATACATGGCTCGCCTCGACTGGGATTCTGACCGTGACGGAGGTTCCATGGCCGCGCATTCCATGGACTCGGACTCCGAACCTATCACCAAAGGTCATCTGAATACGATCGTGTACGTTCTTGAGACCAAATGAGACTCCACTCGGAGAACCGGTCGAGTAGAGCTCGGCGCGGACCTGTTCGAGTCGCTCCTGAGAGATACCGGCTCCGTTATCCCGCACTTCTATCTCGCAGGCTGCGGGCGACACGCGTCCAACGATCTCGATGAGCCCCGTACCGGTCCGCTCCCGCAGTCCGTGGTAGATGGCGTTCTCCACGAGCGGCTGGAGCACCACCTTTGGTGTCCGGCAGACCATTGCGCCGTCTGCAACGGCAATGCGATACCGCAGCTTGTTGCCGTATCGGTGAGCCTGAATTCGAAGATAACTCTCAACATGGGCTACCTCATCACGCACAGGAACAACCTCCTGACCCCGGCTCAGCCCAACCCGGAACACCGTTGTTAGCGAAGAGACAAGATCGGGTATTGACTCCACCCGCCCGTTTCTCGCCATCCAGCTGATGGTATCCAGGGTGTTGTAGAGGAAGTGTGGGTTGATCTGCTCCTGTAGCCTACGGAGTTGCTCTTCCCGGATTTGAACCTGATCCATTCGGACATTCTCCAGCAGAACGCCAATCTGCTCGATCATGGAGTCGAAGCTTCGCGCAAGGTGACCGAATTCATCCTGGGAGGTGAAACCCGCTCGTGCCGTTAGATCGCCTGATTCGACTGCGGCCATGGTGTTCCTCAACGCGGTGATCGGAGCGGTGAATGATCTGCTCAGAATGAGTGCAGCGACGGCCGTGGCAGTGGCCCCTGCAAACATGACCAACATTCCGCGCCTAAGCATAAGTGCGGAGTCCTCGTATAGCCGATCGAGGGAAATGATCGCGCCAAGAGAGAGACCAGGAAAGGGAAGTGCACGGGTTACGATCATGTCCCGGTTGCGTTCAGCAAGTCGCTCGTCAACTGATTCGCGGTTTGTCAGCTGCGAAAGGTAGGTCGTGTCAGGCCGGGCATCGCGGGAAAGCGTGAAGCCCGTCCGTCGAAACCGAACAAAAAGATATCCGGTGGTATCGAGCCGGTCAGAGAGGATCTGGCGGAGTCTAGCCTCCGGCATCTCGAGCACCACAACGCCAACGCGGGCATCGGAGATGCGATCACGAATCGGAACACCGAGCGTAACCATCGGCTCTTCGGTCTCACCGAAGATCAGCGACTCCGGTCGAGGCGCGTACACCACCGGAGGAAAGCTGGATTGGAGTATCTCCCGGTACCAGTATCGGCTCCGGGCGTCCGCCTCAGCGAGCGCTGCGTCATGGGTGGTGACGATGAGACCGTTCTGCCCAACGACGGCCATTCGAGCGATTAGACCGTCGGAGCCAATCGTCCGTGGGAGCGTCTCAAGTACCGCTGAGTTCGCGATCTCCTGCTCGGCCTCTCGCATAAAGCTGGTTCCGGTCGCAATGATCACGGCTTCACTCTCAGCGATTGCTTGGGCCGTGGCGAGAACCCGGTCGATTGTGGACACCAATTCCAGTTCGACTCGATCGATAATGAGGGCAACGCTGTCCCTCGCTTCCGCGGTAGCAAGGTTCACAAAGAGCTGTGCGACAACAAGGAAGGATGCGATTCCCATCGCAAGTGAGAGAGTAAGATAGCTGACGGTTAACTTTGTGCCTATCCGCCAATGGCGCGGGCCAGTTAGAACGGGGCTCATGGACCCATCACTCTACTTCTGACAGCTGAGGCGTCGCAACACGCTCAAGCAATACGTAAAGACAAGCGACTCTTTTCGAAAGAAACAAGATCGCGAGCCGATCAAACGGCGTTTACAATCGAGCCAATCACATCAAAGGAGCGTGCTATGAAGAGAGCAGTTGTGCTTGCCCTGATCGTTGGGGCGATTCTCCCATCGATGATTTTCGCAGCGGCAGAGGCCGAGGATGATGGTCAGATGAGTTTTGGTTATACCATCATGGATCTCGCAAATCCGTATTTCGTCGCTGTGGCAAACGGCGTCAGAGACCGTGCAGCCGAGCTCGGCGTTGAGGTCACGATACATGACGCGAAGTCTGATGCGGCCAGTCAGGTCTCTGCGATTGAGAACTTCATCGCGGCGGATGTCGACGCGATCATTGTGAGTCCGATCGATCCAAACGCTGTGGAGTACCTGATCGACGAGGCGCGTTCAGTTGGCATTCCATTCGTGAACCCTCATCAGCGAATCGACGGGAACGATGCAAACATCAACCTCAACGACTTCGACTACGGATACGCCGGCGGATCAATCGCGGGTCAGTGGATAGCGAACGAGATGGGCGGTTCGGCCGACGTCGCGATCCTTGGGTTCCCGCAGATGGAAGCGCTCATTGAACGAGCAAACGGGATCAAGGCCGGCATCCTCGAGTTCGCCCCGGACGCCAGCATTATCGCCGAGCAAAGCGCAAACACTCCGGAGGCCGGTATGCGAGCCACGGAGACGATCCTGCAGGCGAATCCCTCTGTCCGGGTGATTGCCGCGACCAACGATGCGGCCGCGCTTGGCGCAATGGAGGCGGTTCGAGCGATGGGAATGGACACAGAAGGTTTTGCGATCTTCGGCCTGGACGCCACCGGCGAGGCCCTCGCGAAGATGAAGGAAGCGGGTTCGATCTACCGCGGAACGGTTGACATCGACCCATATGGGACCGGGCGACTGATCGTTGATGTCACCCTGCAAGTGATCGAGGATGGCCCGATCGCAGACATGGTCAAGATCCCGATGATCCCCGTCACTGCAGAGAACATCGATCAGTACTAAGCATACTTGCCCAGAACTCAGGGCCGCCGCTTCCGGCGGCCTTGTTTCGCGCTAACCCAGGTCGTTGACGGTTCATATGAGTACGATTCTTGAGCTTCGTAACATCACGAAGAACTATCCAGGGGTGATCGCCCTCTCGAACGTGAGCGTGGAATTCGCTGCAGGCGAGGTACATGCCATTTGCGGCGAGAACGGTGCAGGAAAGTCCACGCTCATCAAGATCATCACCGGCGCGATCCGACCATCTGCCGGCCAGATCAGATACGACGGCTCCGCTGTCTCCCATAACGATCCTGTGGCGTCGAAGGATGCCGGGATCGCCTGCATCTATCAGGAGTTCAACCTGATTCCCTATCTCACAGTGACGGAGAACGTCTTTTTCGGGCGGGAACTCACACGCCGTGGGATCCTAGATCGCACTGAGATGCGACGACAGACACAGACGGTGATCGAGCAACTCGGTGTCGCGATTGACCCGGACGCCCGGGTTAGGGATTTGACAGTTGGATTCCAGCAGATCGTGGAGATCGCAAAAGCGGTCACACACCGTGCCAAGGTCCTTCTGATGGACGAACCTTCGGCACCGCTGACCAATGCGGAGCTACATCACCTATTCAGGATCGTACGGGAGCTAAAGGCGCAGGGAGTGACGGTCCTCTATATCTCCCACAGACTTGAAGAGGTCTTCGAGCTCGCCGACAGGGTCACCGTTCTTAGAGACGGTTGCCACGTTGGGACGCGGGCGATCGATGAGATGGATCGTCAGGAACTGATCGCGATGATGGTCGGAAGGGAGCTCGGTTCAGACTACCCATCACGTAAGAACCCTCCCGGGGATGTCGCGCTCCGTGTCACGAACCTCGAGTCCGAAAAGCTTCACGGAATCTCTCTTGAGGTAAGACGGAACGAGATTCTCGGAATCGCCGGACTCGTTGGCGCCGGGAGAACGGAGACTGCCCGCGCCATTTTCGGCGCCGATTCGGTCCGATCGATCTCTGTGGAGCTCCACGGCAAGCCTGTCACCATATCGTCGCCGCGAGAGGCAATCGATCACGGCATAGGACTCATTCCTGAGGACCGAAAGCAGCACGGGATCCTTGCTCTGCTCTCCGTCCGGGAGAACATCAGCTTCAGCTCCCTTGGGCAGTTTGTCCGCGGCCTCTTTATTGATCGTCAGCACGAGAAGGATAAGGCGATGGCGATGCGAGAGCAGCTTCGAATAAAAACGCCCAACCTGCGGGTCCTCGTCAGCACGCTCAGCGGCGGGAACCAGCAGAAGGTCGTTCTCTCGCGAACGCTTCTCAACGAGTCTGACGTGTTGATCTTCGACGAACCAACGCGCGGTATCGACGTTGGAGCAAAGCAGGAGATCTACTCGCTGATGAACGATCTCGCAGACTCGGGCAAAGCCGTGATCATGATTTCATCGGAGATGCCGGAGCTTATCGGGATGTCTGATCGGATCATGGTGCTGTCTGAGGGATATTGCACCGGCGAGCTGACCCGGGACGAGTTCACGCAAGAGTCGATTCTTGAACTAGCATCAGCAGGAGATCAATCGTGAGTACCGTATCACTAGTCAATGAGCGCCGATCGATTCGAGAACAGATCGCGATCTATGCGCTCCCAATCGCTCTTGTAGCGTTGATCGTATTCTTCTCATTGTCATCGAGCGCGTTTCTAACCGTGCGGAACATCGTCAACATCTTCCGGCAGGTCTCGATCGTTGGGATTTGTGCCATGGGTATGACTTTTGTCATTCTCACAGGTGGCATTGATCTTTCAGTGGGATCGGTTCTGGGAGTCTCGGTCGTGACATGTGCGTCCCTGATGGTCGCCGGCCTGTCACCGATCCTGGCAATCCTGATTTCCCTCGTGGCCGGAGTCGTAATTGGATTCCTTGTTGGTGTCTTTGTGAATGAGGTCGGAATCCCTCCACTCATCACAACGCTGGGGTTCATGACGGCGCTTCGCGGCGTGGCGTTTCGGATCACGAATGGCCTGCCTGTGTACGACTTCCCAGACTCCTTCGCCGTCATTGGTCAGGGCTACGTCGGCGTCATCCCGGTTCCAGTCATCATCATGATGGTCGTGGTAGTCGTCTGCGTCGTCGTGCTTAACCGGACGAAGTTTGGGCGCCACGTTTACGGGCTCGGCGGAAACGAAGAAGCAACTCGTCTCTCTGGAGTCGACGTCAAACGAACCAAGTACACGATCTACATGCTGGAGGGGTTACTCGCAGCGCTTGCGGGTGTCGTTCTCCTCTCAAGGGTCAACAGCGGTCAGCCGGCCGCCGGGCAGGGCTACGAAATGGACATCATCACCGGCGTCGTGCTCGGCGGAGTGAGCATCTCCGGCGGCTCAGGTCGAATTGGGGGAGTCGTCGTCGGTGTGCTGCTGATGGGTGTGCTCACCAACGGAATGATTCTGATGAATGTTGACGAGTACTCGCAATGGATGGTGAAGGGACTTGTCCTTGTAGCAGCAGTAAGCCTCGACACCATTGCAAGCAGGCGCGGCGCCACGGCCTGATCCTCGTCCGACTGGAAGGGCCGATCGTAGTGCCACCGTTCCTTCCAAAACGCCGCGCGCTCGTTGGAACGCATGGCGAAGGATCTCGCCGCAGGAGTAAGCGCGATTGAGGGGATCGGCGTCCTCCAACGTCGGAGCGGCGCTTGGCTACGGAGACAGAGCGACAAGTACGACGCGATGGCTGAGCAGATACAAGGGATCTGGTTAGTCAGCGAAGGTGGACACTCTCTGACACGGATAATCCGGAGTCAGCCATTCCTGAGTGCCCGGATCGCACTCGCCAACTCATCTAGCCGCGTCTCAATCACATCCCAAAGAATTTCAAGATCCACACCGAAGTACTCGTGCGCTAGAATATCCCGCAAGCCGGCAATGTTCCGCCAAGGCACATGAGGTGCGTTCGACCGTACGTCATCAGGGATCCTCTTGACAGCTTCGCCAATGATCTCAAGGTTGCGAACACAAGCGTGCTGCGTCTTCACGTCTGACCCGAAATCACTCCGGCTCATGCCTGCCGTGAACTCTTGTATGTATTGAATAGCCTGCTCGACATCGTCGAAGTAGAGACTCAGGTCACGCGACACTGGCCGCCTCTGACAGAATCTGCTCACGGATCGCCGGCTTCAGGGCGTCTTCCAGGACAAGATCAATCCGCTTTCCCGGAAAAGCATCCTCGAGGCAGGCGCGGAGGCCCATGAAGTTGTCGAAGTTTTTTTGTTCGGGATGGAACCGAACAAGGATGTCGATGTCGCTATCTGGCAATGATGCGTCCAGAAGCACGGAGCCGAACAACGCAATCCTCTGAACGCCAAACTCAGAAAACTCTCCGAGGCGTGCCTTGAGATCACGGAGAACTTGCTCCTTATTCATCCCAGAAGTTTACCCAATGGCGGGGAGATTACCAATGGTGGTCGAGGCTGCCCAGCGTCGAATCTGTCCGGCGGGCATGGCACGGAGACGGTAGCGAGCGAGGAGAATCGAACTCCCGTCACCAGCTTGGGAAGCTGGGGTAATGCCATTATACGACGCTCGCGTTTGGGGTTTGCCCCCAGGAAGACCGACAGTATAGCGTGGGCATGATATGGCGGCAAGTTCGGAGGCCGGCGTCTTGAGCTTCGCTCACGATAGAACCACTCTCTGCGACACTACCTTCCTGTTGGATTTAGAAACGGTCGGTCCCACCAGGCGGACCATCTCCCAGTGAAACTCTGATACGACTTTAGAATGACGGGAACCGCAATCAAGGCCTATAATCCGAAGGTTACACTGCTGTCAGCCGGAGGATTTCATATGGCCGAGCAAAAACAACGAGAGGCATCCGTAGTTCGGAGATTTCTTCTGTTTGTTCTTCCCGCGCTGGTTCTTATTCTGTCAGGGATTGGTCTGGGCGGGTTTCTTGTGCTTCGATCCACGGTGTTCGACACGAACTTCGAACTGGGAGGTGCGGTCGTCTACAATGCCATGCGCGGAATGGACCTCTGGATAAGAGATCAGGTTCACCAGCTTCGTTCAGACTCGGCCAAACTGACCAATCCAACAGACGCAGAAGTGCTCAACCAGCTGGTCGAGGACGGGTGGTTCGAGAACGCATACGTGATCTCCGGAACCGAGGTCGTTGCGGAAGCACTCCTCGGGGGCAGTCGTGCCGACCCCAGGGTTCTCAGCGACGCAGCAACGGCGCTTCAGCGCGGGGCGTCCACGCACGTTGGAACCACCTATGCAGGGGCTGACGGCGAGCCGTTGTTGCCCTTCGCCGCCTCTTTTCTGGACAACGAGGGCCGGTCGTTCGGCATCGTGAGCTCAGTCAGACTACGCCGGCTGACCGACGGATTCGTCAACCAGAGTGAGCTCGGCGAGAGCGCATACATCTTTATTATCGACAGTGAAGGTCAGATGATCGCGCACCGTAACGACGATCTTGTGATCACGGAGAACGGCCGCGAGACCGCGGTGCCATGGTACGAGAGCGCGATCTCGGGAGACCTACAGTTCACGCGAGTGTTTGGGGAGTCT
>JANQQY010000088.1 GCA_028284845.1 Spirochaetales bacterium | reverse complement strand
CTCGTTCATGGTGAGCCGCGATACCGGCGCGATGTCGTTTTCCGATGTGGTTCGAGGGACGGTCGAGAGTGTGAGCGAGAACCTTGGTGACGGTGTGATCGCACCGCTCTTCTACGCCGCACTCTTCGGCCCTGTTGGGGCGCTCGCCTATCGAGCGATCAACACGATGGACGCGATGTTCGGCTACCGCAACGAGCGCTACGTGGAGTTCGGTCGATGGTCGGCGCGGGCCGATGACGTCGCCAACCTCATCCCGTCGCGGATTGCGGGCGCTCTCGTGTGCTTCGCCGGGATCCGACATCTAGACCCGTTCACCGCTCTGCGTCAGGTCGCTCGCTACGCACCTCAGCATGAAAGCCCAAATGCCGGCTATCCCGAGGCCGCAGCCGCAGCGGTGCTGGGAGTCCAACTTGGCGGTCCCGGCGTCTATCACGGTGTGATCAAGGAGAAGCCGGTCCTTGGGGACAAGCTTCGTGAGATTGAGCCTGCCGACATCAACCGCTGTGTGAACCTCATGTGGGGTGCGACCGCAGAGATGGTCGCAGGTATCGTTGCGATCCTTCTGATCCTGTGACTGAACACTCGTCGATCTGAGCACGAGTGGTGATATATTCCACGGAGCTGATTTGAAGGAGCAGACATGGCACGATCAAGTCTTTCGGTTATCGATATCCTCCTTGGCATCTTCGTTCCGTTTATCGCGGTACTTCTGAAGAAGGGCATCGGAGGGGCATTCCTCGTTAGCATTCTTCTGTGTCTCCTTGGGTGGCTCCCCGGTGTAGTTCACGCGTTCTGGGTGATGACCCGATAGAGTCGCACGGTGGCGGTTTGCGCAGGGACCGCTATACTGGCCTGACGAGGACAAGCCGTGAAATCAATCGTGTACTACTATTCGCAGACAGGCCGTTGTGAAGAGCTTGCCAAAAAGATTGCCACCGCGATGGGGTGCGAAAGCGAGCCTATCGTAGAGAAGCGTCGCCGCATTTCTCGCGGATTCTTGCGGTTCCTGAGCGGCGGAGAGGCGATCCGAGGAAAGCCGTCTCCAATCAAGGAGCTCTCGAGCGACCCGGCTGCTTTTGATACCGTTGTCCTAGTGAGCCCTATCTGGGCGTCAAGCCCGACTCCAGCGTTGCGCGGCTTCGTAGACGCCTACGGATCTGCAATCGCCGGCAAGCGAATCGGACTCGCGATTGCGAATCTCGGATCAGACGCGGCAGTGGCATTCGAGAAGTTCCGAGAGCTATTCGCGTCTGAGACGGTCGTTCGCAGCTTCACGAAAGCGAAGGGCGAATGGGACAATCCCTTGGAAGGACAACTCATTGGCGAGTTCGTCTCAGAGGTCCTCGCGACCTAGGGCCACTCGTACATTCGTCGGTCTTCGTTGCTCGATCAGGAGGGGAATCATGGCTGTGTTCGAGCTACGCGTTGCGCTCACGGTGAAGGATTTTGATGCAGCCCTAAGGTTCTACAAAGAGGGCCTTGGGCTCGACCCGGGAGAACTCTGGACCGATGGCGGCATGGGTCAGATGCTCAGCGCCGGACGAGGGACGCTCGAGATCTTTGATGACTCGTACGCGACACACGTCGATCAATTGGAAGTTGGGCGACGGGTGAGCGAGGGAGTTCGATTGGCATTCGAGGTCCCGGACGTGGAGAAGGCAGTCGAGAATGCCATCGCCTACGGCGCGACGCTCGTGGCAGCGCCGACCCGTACTCCATGGGGCGACCTCAACGCACGTGTCACCTCACCGGACGGCCTGCAGGTGACACTCTACCAAGTCTCAGGAGATTGACCGGCGCACCTCTCAACCGCGGTTGAGCACGATCATCTCGTGACAGGTGAACTGGTCGATGTGGATGCGCACTCCATCTTCGACTCGCTCGAGTTCGACAGAACGTCCACCCGGTTCAAGCGTCGCAGATGCCACATCCGGAATCCGCAGAGTAACATCGACGTTGTGGAGCGGGAGCAGCTCTTCTATCACCTCAATGGGTTGGGTGTCACGCGCTCCGCTGTTCTGATTGTTCCCTCCGGTCATCTGCATCGCAGCTCCCCGTGTCGACTTCGTGGCATAGAGGAGATGGAGAATACTTCGATCTTTGGACGGCTGGTCCATCAGGCTTACCCTCGCAGCCGAGGGGAGAGTGGTTACTAGACGTCGGTCTGTTCCAAGTAGAAGGTCGATCACCGATGAGATGTACGCGCGGTAGGCGACCGCACCGTACGCGTAGTAGATCGTGAACATGGGGTGCGCGAGATAGACGATGTTCCCGTTGCGAACACCCGCCGAGTAGCCAGATGGCTCGGGCTGGTAGGGTGTGTGCTGATGACTGCAGAAATGGTCCCACGACCGGTTGAAGTAGGGATCGTAGACATCACCGATCGACTCTCCGGTCGTGACCGTGAGCCGTGTGCTCGGCAGGTAGGCTACGATTGGCGTGTCTATCAGCTCCGGCTGCAACGACTCGATCGGGCGGAAGAAGTCGGGCGAGTATGGACTCTGACCGCCCAGTGTGCCGCCAATGTCAAAGAGAGGCTCTCCGTCGGGACCCACGCCGCTCGAACCACTGAGAAGAAGCTTCCCACCTTCGGCAAGGTAGGAGTCAAGTCGAGACTTCAGGGCGCCATTCACGGCGATATCGTCCGGGAGGATGATAAGCCGATATCCGGAGATCTCAGACTCTTCGTCCAGGACATCAAACAAGTAGTGACCTTCCAAAAGAACGCGTGAGGCACCGGTATCCGCACGGCTTTCGCGCGAGCCCACATACGCCGGATCATTGAGGTGGTTCGCAGCGCTTGAGAGCAGCCCAATGTCTGCGACACTCGTCACCTCTCGGCACCACGGCTCCTTCTCCTCCACCTCCGCGTATGCCGCACCAATGACTCGATAGGTTGAAAGATCAGCCTGTCCACTCGGCGGAAGCTGGTCCCCAACGCTGCACTTCGACCCAAAGGCGAGCATCGCGGCGCACTCGTACCGCAGGGCGTTGGGGTGCTTGTACCCGCCGAACTCGCCCCACGTGGTGTGGAACTTGCCCGTCATGCCAAGAAAGTCGAGCCCAAGGTTCGCCACATACTTTGCGGAGAACGGGAAGTGATCGTACCCCCATCCGCCGGTCGGGAGGCTCTCAAGCTCAAGATGGCTGAAGTAGTTGAGAATCGACCGGTTCCCCGGCGTCACGTGACCCGAGTTGTGAAAGACAGGCATATCGGCATCGTTGACCTTGCACGCCGCCGTGCTCCGCTTGAAGTACTCGAGGAGGACTTCGTTCGCATTCGTCAATCGGTCAGCTTCGTCTGCGGGATCGAGACCTCGCTCCTGCATTCTCGCCAGACACGACTCGCAACAGCACTGCCCCTGATGAATGATGTCGAGGAAGATCCCGTCGGCCTCCGGGTAGCGGGTGACCGCCTCCTCAATCTTCGCCACCAGGTAGTCGAGGTAGGGAGTATTGAAGCAGAGTGTCTTGAAGCCAGGCTTGATCGGGCTGGTGGTCCATCCTTGGAAGGCCCCGTCCGGACCCACCTCGCGCCACTCCGGGTGAGCCTCCGCGGCGACGTTGTCGACGCCTGCCGTAAGGTAGACTGGCACACGCACGTCAATCTCGCGGCAGGCCTCCATCTGTGCCGCAAGAAGATCAAAGGTCAGATTCGGATGCATCTTCCCCATATCGGTCGGGTGATAGCTCCATCCGTGATGGCCTGAACTGAAACAGGTAATGGAGTCGACGTGACCGACTTGCAACGCCTCCTGAAACTGACGTTTCTCAAAGCGGGCGCCAATGGCAGGGATCTCCGGACCGGTATGAAAGTCGAGATGGACCTGACGAAATCGAAGACTCTTCTGTTTCATAGGGAGGCAGTATAGCCGACTTCGTCTCCTCCGACCCTTTGACATGCACCAGATTCGTTCGAATGATGTGCTGATGCACGACAGGCCAATTCGAACCGCAATCGTAGGCGCAGGGCGCGCCGGATGGGGGATGCACTGCACCGAACTCGACCGTCGGACCGATCGATTCGCGATCGTCGCGTGTTGTGATACCCATGAGCCGTGGCGAGCTCGTTTTGCGGAGAGGTATGGCGACGCCCTTGTCACCCATTCGATCGATGAGATCCTCGCGAGTGACGTGGAACTGGTCGCGATTGCGACTCGAAGCGTCGATCACTACGATCACGCCCTTCGTGCACTGAAGGCCGGCAAGATCGTATTCCTCGAAAAGCCAATGTGCTCCACATACGAGCAGGCTCAGCACTTAAAACGAGAATCGGAGTCTGGTCCCGGGACTCTCTACGTTCGCCACAATCGGCGGTTTGAACCAGGCTTTCGAGAGGTTCACGCAATCATCCGCTCCGGTGTCCTGGGCGACCTGGTTCAGATCCGGCTCGCCCGAACCAGCTTTGGACGGCGGAACGACTGGCAGACCCTGCTCGAGTACGGAGGCGGTCAACTCTCCAACTGGGGATCACACATCATCGATCACGGTCTGCAGTTCCTTGGCGCTCCTGCGCAACCGTTGCGATCGATCGACGGGCATCTTGCCCGGGTCGCCGCCGTTGGAGACGCGGAGGATCACGTGAAAATTCTCCTCACCGGGGCGTCGGGTGCGATTGTTGACATAGAGGTCAGCGGCGGGGCGGCGACTCCCGCACCGGAGTACACGGTATGGGGCACGAGAGGCGGACTGGTCGGAATGGGAAACACCCTTTCCCTTCGCTACCTGGACCCGAGTGCGGAGCTGCCGCCGCGGGAGGTATTCGCTGGAGTTCCGGGCTCAGAGTTTGCACAACCAAGCGGCAAACTCGCCCTGGGGAAGAGAACGATCGGGTCGAACTTCGGCCAGCCGGAGGAGCTCCCGTGGATCGAGGAGACTCGCATCGTACCGGCTGGGGATCCCAGCGAGATTTGGGATCACCTCTATGAATCAATTCGAGAGGAGACAGCATTCCCCGTCTCGCTCCAGGAGGCTGTTGAAGTGATGCGTGTGATTGACTCAGTACGAGAGGGAACCGAGTTCGCGCAGAAGTAACTGAGTCGACCGGACCTACGCGTCATCCGCTTCTATGGAGGCGGTGATGATCACAGTCGCCTCCGGTTCGTTCGAGAGGGTCATCGTACCTCGGAGCTGCTTCGAGAGTTCTGCGATCATGGTCAGACCAAAGCCGTACGACCCGTTTAAGACCTCGTTCGTGAACCCGGCTCCGGAGTCGGACACCGAGAGTCGGATAGACGAATCGTCGATTGGCTCAAGCGTGACACGACAGACAACTCCGCCGTCCGGGGTGGCGCCATACTTGATGGAATTCGTAACGAGTTCGTGGACGATGATTCCCACGGGGATTGCCGCCTTTCGCGGCAGCGAGACATCCGCGATATGTGACTCAATCTCGAGTCGTGAGCCGGCACTCCGACCCTTCATCTGGGCAAAGAGGCTCGTGAGGACGCTCCGTATGTTCACCGAGGCGTACTCCCCGGAACCGCGGAGGACATCGTAGACCTCGCCCATCACCCGGAGTGAGGCCGAGGCCTCGGCAAGTGTGGTACTGGTCTCATCCGAGTGAGCGGCCTCGGCCTTGAGTCCGAGAAACGAAGTCATCAAGGCGATGTCGTTCTTCACCCGGTGGTGGATCTCGCTCAAGAGCGTTCGAAGTTCGATCGTCTGCTCGCCGACGATTCGGTCGAGCTCTCCGGTCTCAGCAAGCGTTCGCCGGGAAAGCATCAGCATCATCCACGACCCAAGCACGACGGCCAAGGTGGCAACGACGGCGACGGAAATGAGAAGGAAGTTCGCCTCATTGTGAACCTCTCGAAAGGCGACCGATTCAGGTGAGGCGATACGAAGAATCCACTGGTCCCCAATCGACTTGGTGATCTCCAGAGTGGCGGCCTCGGCATCATTGATACTTCCAACTTCAAGCGCGACTCCGTCCGGGCCGGAGTCCTCGACGAATGAAAGCTCGACAAGCTCGGCCTCAGAGGAGTGCGCAAAGGCGTTGAGCGACTCGATGAGCGGTGCCATTGAGACGTGTACGATATCAAACCCGGCGAGCCCGTGGCCCTGATGGTGGATCGGCACCTGGACGAAGACGCCGGTTGGACCATCCTCGTAGCGAGTGAAGCCGATGAAGGTTGGTGACTCGAGTTCGGGCCTCACGTCCGGGGAGTCTTCCGGAACGAGGCAGGCGCAGAGGAGCGCCTCTCCGTCAGGATCGGTACGCATCGCTCCCAGTATCTCCGGAGAAGCCTCCACCGCATCCAAGAGTCGAGGCTCGCCATACTCGACGTACCATTCGCGAGAACGAGTTCCGTGGAGGAGCTTCACCAGCTCGACGCGCAGCTGGGTGCGACTTGGGAGCTGAAGCGCCAACTGGACCGCCTGATCGAAGAATCCGCGGGTGGTGGTAGTTGCGAGACGCGCACTCGCCTCAAACCGGCTACACGCCTGCCGCTCGAGCGCTCGTCGGACGGGCCACTGAACGATCACCACGAGCGCGAGACCGAGTGCGATGAGGAGAAATATTCCTAATCGAACGAGATTGAGTTGATGTTGTCGCGTGCGTTCCCACTGCGACGAAGTCGCCGGCACCTGACATCCTCCCCGGTAGGTGACGGAGTATCCTACCAGAATACTTCAGTACACGCAGCGTCCTGTCTCGCCGATTGTCATCGAAATGGCTACTTTCGCGACTGTATGAGATCCTTGTCCGTCCGCCTTCATGTACTGCTGTGTGTCGTCGTTTTCCTGATTCCAACGACCCTCGCGGAAAGTGCCGAGCGGGAGATCGGAGAGTCGGTGGAGGGCCGACCCATCACTGTCGAGGTAATCGGTGACGGTCCGATTGACGTCGTTATCGTGGGCGGCATCCACGGGGGGTACGAGGCGAACTCAATCGCCCTCTCTCGCCGCTTCGCGACACACTATCGGGAGAATCCTGACGCCCTGCCACAGAACGTCACTCTCCACATCATCGCCAACATGAATCCAGACGGACTCTTTCGTATCACCGGGGGCGTGCCAATCGATGAGTTCGACTTTCGCGCCGTTAACACGCGCCCCGGACGGTTCAATGCCAACGGCGTCGATCTGAACCGGAACTGGGACGCGACTTGGAGACCCACCTCCGTCTGGGGCGACGTTGTTGTTGACGCAGGCGATGCGCCGTTCAGCGAGCCGGAGACTCGTGCCGTCCGTGACTACTTCCTTGAAGTTCGACCGGTCGCAAGTGTCTTCTACCAGAGTGCCGGCTCATTCATCTGGTACAGCGGCGCGGAAGAGGGGTGGGAACCCTCCCTCCTCCTCGCAGATGTCTACGGAGACACGAGCGGCTACCGCGTCATACGTCCTCCGCGGAGAGACCCGGACGAGGAAGACGACATTACCGGGTCGTCGGACGATTGGTTCTATCGAATACGGCATCGGAATGTGACGGTGGAGCTTACGACGCACTACGTCATTGAATGGGAACGTAATCTGGCAGGATTCACGGCGCTTCTTCAGGCACTGTAGCCTTTCCGGGCCGACCGGCGTCAAACCGCCTGCCTGAGAGAACCGGCAGATCTCGTCACGAGTCGTGCGTGGAGCGGTGAGGACCGCGATCAGGCTCACCTGTCACGTCCTCAAAGGTGACGAGGACGGTGTCCTCGTCTGAGCTCTCCGTGACAAAAAACCTGACGACCCTGCTCTCCCCACCGTCATCCTCGGTCGCCGTATTAGGCCCCGTTCGTCGTCCGGACGCAAAGACATTTAGCACCGCGGCGTGGATAGCGCACAGACCGCCCTGCCCACCTCGATCGCTCTCGCAGCCGGTGAAGTCACGCAGGTGAAGTGGCGCGGCCAACTGCGAGCTAAGCCGTGCGAACCGAATCGCCGGACCATTTGCGTAGACGATACGGAAGTCTCGATCCACCTGAACCAGCGGTAAAGGCAGATGGGTGAGGAGCGCCGACGCTCGATCGCGTTCGGCCAGAGCACGGGCGTTCGCATCCGCGAGCCGGAACGCCATGCGTATGGAGGCGAGCAGGATCTCTCGCCCGGTCGACTTCAGGACATACCCGTATGAGGTGATGCTTTCGGCACTCGTGATGAACTCGGGTTCTGAATGGCTCGAGAGGAAGAGAATAGCCAGATTCCGCTGCTGCAGAATCCGACGAGCCGCCTCCGTGCCTCGAATCCCAGGACCAAGATCCACATCCATCAGGATGAGGTCCGGTTCGAGTTCGAGCGCGAGCTCAACCGCCTGCTCCCCAGTTCGGGCAGTCTCAGCCCGGTAGCCTGCAGCCTCAAGCATCTTGCGCTCAGCCATCGCGATGATTGCGTCGTCCTCGACGAGAAGGATGAGCTTTGGCCGACCGGACGAAGGAGTCGGGTCGGCTCGAAGAACGTTGATCGATTTGATGGGCCATAGTAGCCGGTCGGCTGACTGATGTCATCGGGAGTCGTCTGATGTCGGAGTTCTCCCTACAGAGAGAGGCGAGGTTCTCCGACATACGCGGGTATCCCTCCTGGCTACCATTCCCACCGTGGAAAACCAGACACGACCCGCTGGGACAGTGCATCGATCGCAGAAAGAGGGGCCCAGGCGCACGACACTCCTCATTGCGGCGGCGTTCTTTGTACCCCTCGTGCTCGCGACGGCGCTGGCCACGATGTGGGTGCTTGAGAATGACGAGAACTCACACGCGGAGGGAATCGCGCTCGCAGAGAGGATCCACGTGGAGACTCAGTCACACGCGATGTTGGGACTGACGAATCGCCTCATAGCGAACTTGAGATTCGCGGCTCAAACGGCTCAGGAACAGACGCCGGAGATCACACTCGCCAATTTCGCCGCCTCGCATCCAGAGTACGATCAGATCCGGTACCTGGACTCATCAGGAATGGAAACGCTCCGGGTGAACCAGAGTCCAACGGGGCCAGTCGTGATCCCGACGGACCAGTTGCAGTTCAAGGGATACCGCTACTACGTCCAGGACGCCCGTCACCTTCCGCCGGGGACCGTCTACTTCTCTCCGCTCGACCT
>JANQQY010000080.1 GCA_028284845.1 Spirochaetales bacterium | reverse complement strand
CGCATACCCGACTCTCCGGCCTTGAGACGGTCGTTATGGACGAGACTCGCGGCTTCGTGAATGTTGGGGAACGTACCAATGTCGCCGGAAGCCGCAAGTTTGCACGTCTGATCAAGAGCGCGGAGTACGCCGAGGCTCTCGACATTGCGAGGGATCAGGTAGAGAACGGCGCCCAGATCATCGACATCAACATGGACGAGGGAATGCTCGACGGCGTTGAAGCGATGGGGACTTTTCTCAACCTCGTAGCCGCAGAACCCGATATCTCCCGCGTTCCCATCATGGTCGACTCGAGTAAGTGGCAGGTGATTGAGACCGGTCTCAAGCGCGTCCAGGGGAAGGGCATTGTCAACTCGATCAGCCTCAAGGAGGGTGAAGAGCCGTTCCGGAAGCAGGCGCGCGAGGTCCTGAAGTACGGCGCCGCAGTTATTGTCATGGCCTTTGACGAGCAGGGGCAGGCCGACTCGTACGAGCGACGGATCAAAGTGTGTGAGCGCTCCTATCGTATTCTGGTGGATGAGATCGGCTTTGCTCCGGAAGACATCATCTTTGATCCGAACGTCTTTGCGGTCGCTACCGGAATTGAGGAGCATCGCAGATATGCCATCGATTTCTTCGAGGCGGCTCGATGGATCAAGGAGAACCTTCCCGGTGCGCACATCTCAGGTGGTGTGAGCAATGTGAGCTTCTCCTTCAGAGGCAATGACGGCGTGCGCGAGGCGATGCATTCGGCCTTCCTCTACCATGGGATGCAGGCCGGAATGGATATGGGCATCGTCAACGCCGGCCAACTCGCGGTCTACGATGAGATCGATCCTGAGCTTCTTGAACGAGTCGAGGACGTGCTCCTCGACCGGCGGGACGATGCCACTGACCGGCTGATCGAGTTCGCAGAGACCGTAACCAGTGGGGGGAAGGCACGCGTTGAGGATCTGAGTTGGCGCGAGGGAGCCGTCACCGAGCGTCTCCAGCACGCTCTCGTGAAGGGAATCACGACCTATATCAACGAGGACACGGAGGCTGCGCGGCAGGAGTTGGGCAAGGCTCTGGAGGTGATCGAAGGCCCGCTCATGGACGGCATGAATGTCGTTGGGGATCTCTTTGGTAGCGGCAAGATGTTCCTCCCTCAAGTAGTAAAGAGTGCTCGCGTGATGAAGACAGCGGTGAACTATCTGCTTCCCTTCCTGGAGGAGGAGAACGCGGGCACCGAGCGACGAACCAACGGGCGCGTCCTCATGGCGACCGTCAAAGGAGATGTTCACGATATTGGGAAGAACATCGTTGGCGTCGTTCTCCAGTGCAATAACTACGAGGTGATCGACCTGGGCGTCATGGTTCCGGCATCCGACATCCTCCGCGAGGCGCGCGAACGAGATGTCGATATCATCGGCCTCTCCGGGCTCATCACGCCAAGCCTTGAAGAAATGGTCTACAACGCTAAGCAGATGGAGAAGCAGGGCTTCGACATCCCGCTCCTCATTGGCGGTGCGACGACGAGCACGATTCACACCGCCGTGAAGATCGATCCCGAATACTCGGGGCCGGTTGTCCATGTCAAAGATGCGAGCCGTGCCGTTGGAGTTGTGAGCCGGCTCCTCGGTTCCGATCGGGCGGGCTACATGCAAGGCGTGGATGCAGAACACGAGCGGCTTCGCATTGCGCGCGAGGGCAAGTTCCAAGGCAGGGGTCTCCTTCCGATTGAGGAGGTCCGAGCAAAACGGTTCGATCCCGGATGGGAGAGCTACCAGGCACTGGTTCCCGCACAGCCGGGTGTTCATGTGATGCGGGATGTACCCATTGCTACGCTCGCAGAGTACATCGACTGGGCCTACTTCTTTGTGGCCTGGGACATCGTTGGAAAATGGCCGGGGCTCCTCGACGACCCGAAATACGGCGAGGAGGCGCGCAAGCTCTACGACGATGCTCGTGCGATGATCGATCGGTTGGTCAGAGAGAACCGTGTTCACGCGCATGGTGTCTGCGGTGTCTTTCCCGCGGGATCGACGCAGAACGACAACATCGAGATCTACGCCGACGAGTCACGCGAATCGATCCTCGCAACCCTCCCCACGCTTCGCCAACAGCAGGAGAAGAAGGAGATCAGCTACTACCTCAGTCTCTCCGACTACATCGCGCCAAAGACGAGCGGCGTGAACGACTACATCGGTGCATTTGCCGTGAGTGCCGGGCAGGGGATCGATTCGATGGTCGCGGAGTTCGAGGCCGTGGATGACGATTACTCGAGCATTCTCGTGAAGATTCTCGCCGACCGGCTTGCAGAAGCCTTCGCGGAGTATCTCCACATGGAAGTTCGCCGCTCGATCTGGGGGTACGCGAAGGACGAGACGCTCGACGTGGAGCAGATGATCAGCATCGACTATCAGGGAATCCGGCCTGCCCCCGGATACCCGCCCTGTCCCGATCACCGCGACAAGGAGGTGATCTGGGAGCTTCTCAGCCCGGGCGAGAATTGTGGCATCACGCTTACTGAGAGCAAGATGATGAATCCTGGAGCGAGTGTCAGCGGCTTCTACTACAGCCATCCGCAGAGCAAGTATTGGGGCGTGGGCAAGCTGGGGAAGGACCAGATGCAGGACTACGCAGCACGCATGGGCACCAACCTCGACGAGACGGAGAGGTGGCTGTCGAGCTCCCTCGGCTACTAGCCTCATGTACTTCAATTGGCGTCGGTTTCTCGCGGACAGCCTCGCCTCTCTCTTTCCGGCGCGACACGACCATCTTCGACTGACCGGCCATCGGGTACGAGTGCTCGTCATGTTCTACGCCTGCATGATCTGGATGGGCGCGTTGGGCCGGATTGGAATTCTCGTTGACCACCTGCTCTTCCCTCGGTTCAAGCGACAGAAGGTCGAGGCGCCGGTCTTTATCGTCGGGAACTTCCGAAGCGGGAGCACGCTGCTCCACAGGCTCCTCGCCGCAAGTCCCGGAATAACTGCGATGAAGACCTGGGAGCTCTACTTCGCGCCCTCGATCACGCAGCGGAAGTTCTGGCGTGGATTCTGGATCGTGGATCGATGGCTGGGCGGGCACATCCGACGCAGGATCCTCCGGGCGCAAGAGGCCCGTCTTGGTCCGGTTCAGATGCACACGGTCCGCCTCGAAGAACCGGAAGAGGACGAGGCGATCTTCCTCTATCTCTGGGACAGTCTCTTTAACTGGTTCTTTATGCCGCGAGATGCAGAGAGTAATCCCTACTGGCGCTATGATGAGGCCGTCCCGCATTGGCGCCGTCGCAAGGCGATGAAGTTCTACCGCGGCGTTCTCGAGCGGCACTTGTCGCTTCAGCCTGCGGGCTCGGTCTACCTCTCAAAGAGTCCTGCCTTCACGGCGCGACTGAGTTCGTTGCTGGAGGAGTTTCCTGACGCCCGAGTCATCGAGCTCGCGCGAAACCCATCCGAATGTGTCGTGAGCACCGCCGGCTGGCTCTCATTTGCCTGGCACTACTTTGCAGATCCTCTCGATCGCTTCCCATTTCTGCCGACCGTGCTCGAGATGGCCAGGAGCTGGTATCTGCGGGCACCGCTGGTTCTCTCGAATCGATCGAACCCCTACGCCGTGCTGCGCTACGAAGATCTTGTCGCGGACCCGATTGGGTCGGTCAGCCGCACGCTTGACCTACTCGGTCTGCCTCTGACCCCCGAACTCACCGATGCTCTCACGCACTTGAACCGAAGTGAGGATCCGGGGCGGACTCACAACCACTCGCTCACGGAGCTGGGGCTAACCGATCGTGCGGCTCGCGAGTTCTTTCGTGAGGTCAACGAGCGCTTTGGGTACTCGTAGATCAGACCGCGTTTCTGCTTGCGTTCACGGATGCGGCAAGCGACTTGACGATCATCCGCTCGAGCACCTCTTCCGACTCATTCGCGACGCGAGCCTCGGGCGATCGTGCCGCAAAGAGGGCGTACTGCTGAATCACGAGGATGGGTGTCACAACCGATTCTCGCAGTCGGATGCTCTCTCGAGTGATCGGCTCGTGTGCGAGTAACTCGTTCGAGTCGCTGAGGCGTTGCAGGGCGCGAACGAGTTA
>JANQQY010000079.1 GCA_028284845.1 Spirochaetales bacterium | reverse complement strand
GAACTCGTTCGGCAGCTTCTGCTCGCCAATGCCAACCCCTTCTCGCGAGATCGTCAGCGAAACTCCGCGATCCATTACGCGGCACGCTCGGGCGCACCTGACAATGTGCGGCTGCTCCTGACGGCAGGCGCTGATCCGAATGCGACCAACACTCAGGGTGAGCAACCGATCGAACTCGCTGAGCAGAACCCAAAGCGCGACGAGGTCATCCAGATCCTCCTGACCGCAGGCGCGACCCCGCCTCCGCAGGAAGAGGCCTCGGAAACCGAATCCTCGGGCGGCGAATAGTAGTTGTCCAATGCCTCCGTGCGGCCGGCACTGCCGGCCGCGGAGGTCCTTCATTCCATCAAAGAGGCAACCCAATCACCGTCCGAGTCACTCTATCGAGCCCTTGACAAATCGACCCGAGTGGCCGTTATTGTAGCTGTGCGCTGATGGAGACGAGTATCTTCGTCGCAGGCCGTCCGTTGTTCGCTGTCGTTGGCAGAGGCGCAACGGTGCTGATCAGGCCACTGATTGGTAAGAGAGGGATTCCGAATCCGTACGCGGTGGGCTGGAAGAATCCTGGTACAGGCGAAGAGAAAACCCCTCCGGAGCTCCTGACGGAACGCCCACGGGCAAGTATGATCAGGCGTCGGCCGTATCGTTGATCGATTCGACCTCCCACGAGACGGGACAAACGAGTGCGCTGCAGGGTGGATAGCTTGCAGCGAACCAAGGTGGAACCGCGGAGCAGAGAGCCTCTGTCTTCGTCCTTGGATCCTGATGCACTGCATGGGTCCTGGGCGTAGACAGAGGCTTTTTTGTCGACCCCGACTCGGCAAGCACCACTGGAGGGACCATGGGTCAGGTAATGCAGAAAGACGAGAAGAAGGCTGCGAAGGAGGCGGCGCGTGCGGATCGATTGTATCGAATCCGACACTCAACCGCGCACGTTATGGCCGAGGCGGTGCTCCGGATGTTCCCGGACGCCAAGATCGCGATTGGACCACCCATTGAGCACGGGTTTTACTACGACTTTGAGCTTCCCCGATCGTTATCGCCCGAGGATCTTGAGCAGATCGAAGAGTCGATGCGTGCGATCGTGAACGAGGATCACGACTTTGTGAAGGAAGTTGTCGACCGCGGTAAGGCGTCGGAACTCTTCACTGATCAGCCCTACAAGCTCGAGATCCTCCACGATCTGCCGGAGGACGAGGAAGTCTCGATTTACACTGTTGATACCTTTACCGACCTGTGCCGCGGTCCGCATGTCGATAGCACCAAGCAGATCAATGCAAAGAGCTTCAAGCTCTTGAATGTGGCCGGTGCCTACTGGCGCGGCGATGAGAAGCGGCAGATGCTCCAGCGGATCTACGGAACTGCGTGGGAGAATCCAAAGGAGCTTCGCGCACACCTCGATTTCCTGAAAGAGGTTGAGAAGCGTGATCACCGGCGAGTAGGCAAAGAACTCGACCTCTTCAGCGTTCACGAGGAGGCTGGACCAGGGATGATCTATTGGCATCCCAAGGGCGGCCGCATTC
Organism: Spirochaetales bacterium; assembly: GCA_028284845.1. GTDB lineage: Bacteria > Spirochaetota > Spirochaetia > DSM-27196 > SLST01 > SLST01. The sequence continues at coordinate 2,356 of JANQQY010000079.1, read as the reverse complement.
GAGAGGCCGTTGAGAACTACTGGAGGGATGTCCACCGGCGTGACGGCTACGAGATTCTCTACACTCCCCACATAGGGAAGAGCTGGCTCTGGGAGACGAGCGGCCACCTCGACTTCTACGCGGAGAACATGTACTCGCCCATTGAGATGGACAAGGCCGATTACTACGCGAAGCCGATGAACTGTCCGTTCCACATCATGATTTACAAGACCGGCGTTCGTAGCTATCGCGAGCTTCCGCTTCGATGGGCGGAACTTGGAACCGTCTATCGTTATGAGAAGTCGGGAGTGCTTCACGGTCTCCTGCGCGTCCGCGGATTCACCCAGGATGACGCGCATATCTTCTGTACTCCGGATCAGGTGGAGGACGAGATCCTGGAGGTGCTCAGATTCAGCCTGCGAATGTGGGACGCATTTGGGTTTAGTGAACTCAAAGCCTATCTCGCCACCAAGCCGGAGAAGGCGGTAGGAGCCGACGAGGACTGGGAGAAGGCACTTGTCAGTCTCCGCAAGGCGATCGAGGCCGAAGGGCTCGACTACGAGGTCGACGAGGGTGGCGGCGCCTTTTACGGGCCAAAGATCGATCTCAAGATCAAGGACGCGCTGGGACGCGAGTGGCAGATGTCCACCATCCAGTTCGACTTCAACCTTCCTGAACGCTTCGATATGAGCTTTGTCGATTCAGATGGCAAGGAGAAGCGGCCGTACATGGTTCACCGTGCACTGCTTGGATCGATCGAACGCTTCTTTGGTGTCTTGATTGAGCACTACGGAGGCGCATTCCCGGTCTGGCTCGCCCCGCTCCAGATCGTGACGATCCCCGTTGCCCCGGCGTTCAACGACTATGCGAACGATGTCGCCGCGCGGCTTCGCAAGGAAGGGTTCACTGTGGAGGCCGACCTTTCAGACAGCCGGATGGGTGCGAAGATCCGTCATCATCAGTCGCAGAAGGTGCCGTACATGCTCATCCTTGGCGAGAAAGAGCAGGAGGCCGGCGCCGTCAGCATCAGGCCGCGAAAAGGCGATCAGATGAACGGGGTTTTGTTCAACGAGTTTGTAAGTCGGGTCCACGAGATCGTAGACAGCAAGAGCTCGGAGCTCTGGTAGGTCGCGATCATGCTCACCCATGTCGTAAAGAGGGATGGTCGCGTCGTTGAGTTCGATGCGGAGAAGATCACCTTTGCTGTTCTCAGGGCTGCCGTTGCTGTTGGCGGCCGGGATCGCGACACGGCCGAACGCGTAACGAAGGAGGTCGTGTCACGACTCGAGTCTCGATACGCGACCGCGGAGCAGTCAGATGCCAACGCGCCCACTGTGGAGGAAGTGCAGGACGCCGTGGAGAAAGTGCTCATCGAGCGAGGTCATGCGAAGACCGCAAAGGCGTACATCGTCTATCGGTACGAGCACACGCTCAAGAGGGCCGGCCGCGAGAGCCTGACCTACAGCTCAGAGAACATTCCGTACCGGAAGCTCTGGGATACGCTGAGTTGGGCTGTTGATCATCAATGCAATACCCTCGCCGGTATCGCTGACTATGTTGAGAGCGGCCGCTACGAGAAGCTCGTCGAGATCTCTGAAGAGTTCTACGCCAGAGAGATCGACGCGGCCAAGCAGGTTCTGACAGACCGGGTGAGTGACGTCCGAGTCATGATCATTGCCGGCCCCTCCAGCTCAGGGAAGACCACGACCACGCTCAAAGTTGCGGAGGCCATGCCGGATCGAAAGCTTGTTCCGCTCAACGTGGACAACTACTTCTTTGACCTCAGGTCACACCCGACTGATCCTCGTGGGGACTACGATTTCGAGACGCCGCAAGCGCTCGACATCGATCTCCTGAACGACCACCTCCGTCGCCTCCTTCGTGGCGAAAGCGTCGACATTCCGTTCTACAACTTCAAGACAGGAAACCGCGAGGGTGTCTCGGAGACGCTTCAACTCGACTCTACCGACATCATTCTGATCGACTCGCTCCACGGTTTCTACGAGGCGATGACCGCGAGTGTCCCGGAGGAACAGAAGTTCAAGCTCTACATCGAGACGCTGGCTCAGGTGAAAGACGAGGAGAGCCGTTTTGTGCGTTGGACCGATGTTCGCATGCTCCGGCGGATGGTCCGCGACATGCAGTTCCGGAACTACCATCCGGAGCAGACGCTCCGCCACTGGTATCTCGTCCGGCGCGCCGAGCTTCGCTACATTGTATCCAGGCTCAAGAAGGCCGAGGTAATCGTGAACAGCTTTATGCCGAGCGAGCTGCCGCTTATGAAGGCGAGGCTTGAGAACTACTTTCCTGAATTTCTGGAGCACCTCTCCGGAGATGAGGAGAAGCAGGATGCTCGCGAGCGCGCTGAGCGTGTGCT
>JANQQY010000078.1 GCA_028284845.1 Spirochaetales bacterium | reverse complement strand
CATCGGTATCCGCGAGACCTCGGAGACCACGGTCACCGGCGTTGAGATGTTCAACAAGCTCCTTGACGAGGGTCAGGCGGGCGACAACATTGGTGCGCTGCTCCGCGGTACTGAGAAGGACGCGGTTGAGCGTGGCCAGGTGCTCGCAAAACCGGGTTCAATCACGCCGCACACCAAGTTCAAGGGCACGATCTACGCCCTGAGCAAGGACGAGGGCGGTCGACACAGTCCGTTCTTCACCGGCTACCGTCCGCAGTTCTACTTCCGAACGACGGACATCACCGGCACCGTCGAACTGCCGGCGGGTAAGGAGATGGTGATGCCTGGCGACAATACAGAGATCATCTGTGAGCTGATCCACCCGATCGCCATGGATAAGGGTCTCCGATTCGCGATCCGCGAGGGCGGCCGTACGGTCGCTTCCGGGCAGGTAATCGACATTATTGAGTAAGGGCGAAGCGAGCCTCACCACTGGTGAGGCTCCTTCATCTTGGAGGAAAGATGGCAAGCGATAGAATTCGGGTCCGTCTCCGCGGTTTTGACACGGAGCTGGTTGACCAGAGTGCTAAATCGATCGTGCAGACAGTTCAGAAGTCTGGTGCGAAGGTGTCGGGACCGATTCCGCTGCCGACCCGTATCAACAAGTTCACGGTGCTCCGTTCGCCACACGTGAACAAGAAATCGCGAGAGCAGTTCGAGATGCGAACGCACAAGCGCTTGATCGACATCATGGAGCCGACTTCGGCCGTGATGGATGCCCTGATGAAGCTTGAGCTTCCAGCCGGTGTTGACGTCGAGATCAAGCAGTAGTTGAGGTTTGAGATGCTTGGGTTGATTGCAAAGAAAGTCGGAATGACGCAGGTCTTCGACGACTACGGCGAGCTGATGCCGGTCACGGTGCTCAAGATCGAGCCGAATGTCGTCGTGGACCAGAGGACGCCAGAGAAAAATGGGTACAGCGCGGTTGTGCTTGGGTCTCATGACGTCAAGGAGAAGCGACTCACTGCGCCGAACCTCGGTCAGTTCAAGAAGAACAGCGTCGACCCGAAGCGATATGTGGTTGAGATTCGGGACTTCGACAAAGAGTGTGAGATTGGCGAGTCTCTGGGTGTCGAGCTGTTTGAGAACTCTGCGTTCGTCGACGTAACCGGCACCACGAAAGGAAAGGGCTACCAGGGTGTCATGAAGCGACACGGCTTTGGCGGTGGTCGGAAGACTCACGGTAGCAAGTTCCACCGAGCCAACGGCTCGACCGGCATGGCGGCCTGGCCGTCACGAGTCATCAAGGGCACCCGGATGCCGGGTCGCATGGGTGGTGACCGCCGCACGGTCCAGAACCTCAGAATTGTGAATATCGACACGGATCAGCAGACCCTGCTCGTTGGGGGAGCCGTTCCGGGGACGAAGGACGGATACATCATCGTCCAGGCGTCGAAGAAGAAGGGTTGAGAGATGGACAGAAAGGTCCTATCGATAGAAGGCAAGGAACTTCGCTCGATTGAGCTGGCGGACAGCGTCTTTGGACGCGAAGTCTCCGACGGCGCGATCTATCACGCGGTTCGGAACGAGCTGGCGAACCTTCGTGTCGGAACCGCCAACACGAAGACAAGAAGCGAAGTTGCCGGCAGTCACCGGAAGCCGTGGCGCCAGAAGGGAACGGGTCGTGCTCGAGCGGGTACCTACCAGAGTCCGGTTCGTGTAGGCGGTGGTATCGCTTTTGGCCCACGCCCACGTGACTACTCGTACAAGATGCCTCGGAAGATGAAGCGTGTTGCGATGATGTCGCTCCTTAGTCAGAAGACCGCGGAAGACGCGCTGATTGTTGTTGAGGACTTCAAGGTTGAGAGCGGCAAGACGCGAGACCTTGCATCGATCCTTGGATCACTCACCGGTTCGGAGAAGACCGTTCTGATCCTTGGGGATGATGACCCGATGATCAAGCGTGCGGGCCGTAACATTCCGTGGATGAGCTTTCTCAACTTCGATCGGCTTCGCGCCCACGATCTGTTGTACGGGAAGAAAGTTGTTGTAACGGAGAGTGCGGCAAAGGCACTCAATGAGTTCTACGGAGGGAAGGCGTGATGGACGCGGACCAGATCATCATCGAGCCGCTCCTTACGGAGAAGACCAACCGAATGCGAGAGGAACAGACCTACTCGTTTCGGGTTGACCCACGTGCGAACAAGCTGCAAATCCGGGCGGCTGTGGAAACGCTTTTTGGCGTTCATCCGACGGATTGCCGGGTTGTCAATGTGAAGCCGAAGCCGAAGCGCGTGCGCTACCGGAAAGGTTTCACGGCATCGTGGAAGAAGGCAATCGTGACCCTGCCTCCAGGCGAGTCAATCGGCATCTTCGAGGGAGCATAGATGGCACTCAGAGAATACAAGCCAAACACGCCCGGACTTCGGTATCGGACGACCCTCGACTTTGGGGATCTCGACAAGAAGCCGGCGGAGAAGAAGCTTCGAAAAGGCTCGTCCTCGAGTGGTGGCCGCGATTCCGCCGGTCGAATCAGTGTTCGGCGACGTGGTGGTGGCCACAAGCGCGCCTATCGTGATGTCGACTTCAAGCGAGACAAGGAGAACGTGCCGGGGACGATCAAGTCGATCGAGTACGATCCGAATCGCAGCGCGAATATTGCACTTGTTGTCTACTCTGACGGCGAGAAGCGATATATTCTCGCGCCGCGAGGACTTGAGCGAGGATCGACCATCGTTGCCGGTGATCAGGCTCCGCCTACGGTCGGCAATTGCTTGCCGCTTGAGAGTGTGCCTCTCGGCACCACCGTCCACAATGTCGAGCTTCAGTTCGGCCGAGGCGGACAGCTCGCTCGATCGGCTGGAGCCGGAGCGGTCGTCGTCGCCAAAGAGAAGGACTACGTCACGCTGAAGCTTCCGTCAGGTGAGATGCGCATGGTATTCCGTCGTTGCCGAGCAACGATCGGCGCCGTTGGAAACGAAGATCACATGAACACGAGCCTTGGTAAGGCCGGGCGTTCGCGACACCTCGGGCGTCGACCCAAGGTTCGCGGCGTTGTCATGAACCCTGTCGATCACCCGCACGGTGGCGGTGAGGGTCGGACCTCCGGCGGTCGTCATCCGGTGACGCCCTGGGGCACACCGACGAAGGGCTACAAGACTCGGAAGAAGCGGAAGTCGTCGAGCAAGTTCATTGTGAAGCGACGAGGTAAATAGGAGCGCGTATGTCACGGTCAATTAAGAAGGGACCATTCATTGAGAAGAGCCTCTATACGCGAGTGGTTGATATGAACAAGGGCGCTCAGAAGCGCATGATCAAGACCTATTCACGGACGAGCACGATCATCCCGGAGATGGTCGGGTTGACGATCAGCGTCTACAACGGAAAGACCTGGGTTCCCGTCTATGTCACGGAGAACCTCGTGGGCCACAAGCTGGGTGAGTTTGCACCGACCCGTCTCTTCCGCGGGCATGCTGGAAGCGACAGGAAGGGAAGGAGATAGTCGTGGCTGATAAGAGCGGATATCGAGCCGTTGCCAAGTACCTCCTTGTCTCGCCCTTTAAGGTGAGACCGGTTGCAGACGCCGTCCGACGACGGCCCTACACCGAGGCAGTAGCGATTCTTGACAACCTTCCGCAGAAGGGTGCCGGCATGATCAGTAAGGTGATCAAGTCTGCCGCAGCGAATGCGCTCGTGCAGAACACCGATTTGGACGAAGACATGCTCTACGTGAAGGAGCTCAGGGTAGATGAGGGTCCTCGCTTGAGGCGTGTTTGGTTCCGCGCTCGCGGCCGGGCGGACCTTCTCCACAAGCGAATGAGCCATATCACTGCCGTGCTCGATGAGATCGCAGGGTCGGGGGAATAGATGGGACAGAAAGTAAACCCGTACGGGATCCGGATTGGAATCAACAAGGGTTGGAAGTCGAAGTGGTACGTTGATCCGCGCGAGTACGCCAACACTCTGCACGAGGACCTCAAGCTTCGTCGGATTCTTCACGAGCTTCCTGAAACCAGGAATGCGGAGATTGCCGACGTTGAGATTATTCGTCACCCTCAGCGCATCACGCTCATGATTCAGACCTCTCGTCCCGGTGTCATCATTGGGACGAAGGGTTCGAACATTGAGAAGATCGGGTCCGCGCTGCAGAAGGCTGCCGGAAAGAAGATTCAGATCAAGATCAAAGAGATCAAGCGTCCCGAGACGAGTGCCCAGGTGGTGGCGCTAAACGTTGCTCGGCAGCTCCGAACTCGAAGTTCGTTCCGACGGACGCTCAAGATGGCGATCAGTGGAGCGATGAAAGCCGGCGTGCCCGGCATCAAGATTCGCATCGCGGGTCGACTGGGTGGAGGAGAGATGTCGCGCGTGGAGATGCAGAAGGCTGGGCGTATCCCCCTGCACACGCTTCGGGCGGACATTGATTACGGGTTTGCCGTGTCACGCACGACCTTTGGGACCATTGGTGTGAAGGTCTGGATCTTCAACGGTGAGGTGCTTCGAAAGGACTCGAAGGAAGACGCGGGTCTCCTGGTTCGCAAGCAGAGTAGGCCGCGGGCCGGGGCGCCTGTGACGAGGAGCGAATAATGCTCAGTCCCAAACGAACGAAGTACAGGAAGAAGCAGCGACGCGTGAAGCGATCGATGCTCGGGCAGGCGACACGGGGAAACAGCATCTCGTTCGGTGAACACGGTCTTGTTTCGCTGTCGAACGCGTGGATCACCAACCGACAGATTGAGGCGGCTCGTATCGCCATGACCCGCCACATCAAGCGTGGTGGTAAGGTGTGGATTCGGATCTTCCCCGATGTGCCGTACACCAAAAAGCCTGCTGAGACTCGCATGGGAAAGGGAAAGGGATCGCCCGAACATTGGGTCGCGGTCGTACGTCCTGGCACTGTGATGTTTGAGATAGCCGGTGTTACCAAGGAGTTGGCGGAGTCGGCGATGCGGCTCGCGTCGAGCAAGCTCCCGATCAAGACGAAAGTTGTGTCGCGGAGGGACGTCGGCTAATGCGTAACTCGTTCTCAGATTTGACTTTTCAAGAGCTCCTGACAAAGCGCGAGGAGCTCAAGACCCAGTACCGCGAACTTCGGTTCAACATGGTCGTGGGACACGTCGACAATCCGCTTCAGAAGCGAACGCTTCGGCGACAGATTGCGCGGCTGAATACGCTGATTTACAACCACGACGACGTTGCCGCGGCTGGCTCGGAGACGGCCGTGGCGGGTTCGGAGGAGTAATCGATGGCAGATAGCGACGTTAAGGCGCCTACCAAGGCGGCGAAGCTTACGTACCAGGGAAAGGTCGTGAGCGACAAGATGGACAAAACCATTGTCGTCGAAGTTACGAACCGAGCCTTGCACCGCCTGTACAAGAAGTACGTCACGGTGAGTAAGCGTTTGAAGGCCCATGACGAGACGAACGACGCCAACATCGGAGACACGGTCCGTGTTGAGTCTGCGCGCCCGATCAGCAAGCAGAAGCGATGGAAGCTTGTTGAGATCGTAGAGCGGGCGAAGTAGGGGGCAACCATGGTTCAGATGAATACCTACCTGAACGTCGCCGACAACAGTGGCGCGAAGCGGGTTCAATGCATCAAGGTTCTTGGCGGTTCAAAACGAAAGTATGCCGGTGTCGGTGACATCGTTGTCGTCGCCGTGAAGGACGCCCTTCCGGGCGCGCCCGTGAAGAAGGGAAATGTCGAGCGTGCGGTCATTGTGCGGACCAAGAAGGAGTACAAGCGACTGGACGGAACGTACATCCGATTTGACGACAATGCGTGTGTCATCGTTGACGGCGCGCAGAATCCGAAGGGCAAGCGCATCTTCGGACCGGTCGCACGAGAGCTGCGAGACGACGACTTCATGAAGATCGTTTCGCTCGCCCCGGAAGTGCTGTAACCAAGGAGTGGCAGTGGTGGCGAAGTATAGGATCAAGAAAGATGACCAAGTGATGGTCATTGCCGGAAAAGACAAAGGCAAGACTGGCCGTGTGCTCCGCGTGGATCGAAACAACGGCCGTGTACTGGTCGAGGGCGTGAACATTGCTCGTAAGGCGATGCGGAAGCGACGCCAAGAGGATCGTGGCGGGATCATGGACATCGAAATGCCAATCCACATCTCCAATGTCATGCTCGTCACCAAGGGTGGCGATCGGACACGCGTCGGGGTGAACGTGGAGAAGGGTGTCCGAACTCGGGTCGCTCGAAAGGGCGGCGAGGCCATATAGGTATTTGAATGGCAGAGACGACGTACGTACCTGAGCTCAAGAAGCTCTACGAAGAGAAGATCACATCGGAACTGACCGAAGAGTTTGGCTACAAGACGCCCATGCAACTTCCCCGGCTTGAGAAAGTGGTCTTGAGCGTTGGTTTGGGCGAGGCAATCCAGAACAAGAAACTGCTGGATGCCGCGGTAGCCGAATTGGGACTCATCACCGGGCAGAAGGCAGTAAAGACAAAAGCGCGGAAGTCAGTCGCGAACTTCAAGGTTCGCGAGGGCATGGAAGTCGGAGCGCGCGTGACATTGCGTGGAAGCCAGATGTGGGACTTTATGTTCCGCCTGCTGAATGTGGCGCTTCCCCGAGTCAAAGACTTCAGAGGCGTGAACCCGAATTCATTCGATGGGCACGGTAACTACGCGCTCGGTGTAACGGAGCAGATCATCTTCCCGGAGATCGACTATGACAAGATCGAGCGGGTGAGCGGTCTCAATATCGCGATTTGCACCACGGCAAAGACGGATCAGGAAGCAAAGCGGTTGCTCGACAAGCTGGGCATGCCGTTTCGGAAGTAGGGAGATCTCATGGCAAAGAAGTCGATGATAATCAAGTCTCAGCGCACGCCGAAGTACTCCACTCGAAAGGTCAATCGGTGTCGAGTGTGCGGGCGACCGCGTGGCTACATGCGCAAGTTTGATATGTGCAGAGTCTGCTTCCGCAAGTTCGCCAGCGAGGGGATGATCCCCGGCGTCACGAAGTCGAGCTGGTAGGAGGGGTAGATGAGCGTTTCAGACCCTGTTGCAGATATGTTGACCAAGATTCGGAATGCCGCACTGGCGAAGTTTGAGAAAGTCGATATTCCGACATCGAAGCTGAAGCTTGAGATCGTCAAGATTCTCAAGAACGAAGGCTACATCAAGAATTTCAAGAAAGTCGTTGAGGGGAGTCTGACGATCATTCGGATCTTCTTGAAGTACGAGGATGACGGCAGTCCGATAATCAAGGGACTCGAGAAGGTCTCGACACCGGGGCGCCGCGTTTACTCCGGGTACAAGAAGATGCCCCGTGTCTACGACGGATACGGCACGCTGATCGTGTCGACCTCTGAAGGCGTCACGACCGGACGAAAGGCGCTGGAGCGGAAGGTGGGCGGCGAGCTCATCTGCTCGGTCTGGTAGGAGGCGGTATGTCGCGAATTGGTGTACTTCCAGTCGAGATTCCGAGCGGTGTAACGGTTGACGTGAAGTCGGACCTCGTTGGCGTGAAGGGCCCCAAAGGGGAACTGTCGCAGACCTACAGCGAAGAGGTCGAGATTTCTGTCGCCGACGACCAGGTCGTTGTGACTCGCAAGGACGAATCGAAGATTGCCAAGAGCAAGCACGGGCTCTACCGCAATCTGATTCGGAACATGATCGTCGGTGTTTCGGCCGGCTACTCAAAGACGCTCTTGATAAACGGAGTTGGTTATCGGGCGGAGATTCAGGGCGACGTTCTGACCCTCAACCTTGGTTTCTCGAACCCGATCGAGTTCCCCATTCCGGAGGACGTAGCCATCTCGATCGATGGTCCGACCAAGATCATCGTCGCTGGAATTGACAAGCAGCGTGTTGGTCAGACTGCCGCCGAGATTCGCTCAATTCGGCCGCCTGAGCCGTACAAGGGCAAGGGCGTTCGTTATGAGGACGAGTATGTTCGTCGCAAGGTCGGCAAGGCCGGAGTGAAGTAGGTAGTTATGAAGCGATTGATTGAAAAACGCACCCGGCGCAGACGTCGGAAGCTCTCCATCCGCAGCAAAATTGCAGGAACGTCGGATCGCCCGCGAATGTCGGTATTCAAGAGCAACAAGCATCTGTATGTCCAAGTCATTGACGATGCTGAGGGGAAGACGCTCCTCGCTGTGTCGAGCCGATCGGGAGAGACAAAAGGATTAAAGCCAACCGTAGAGGACGGCGGGAAGCTTGGCGAAGTTGCCGGTGCGAAGATGAAAGAGCAGAACATCACTACGGTCGTCTTTGATCGGAATGGTCATCTGTTTCACGGAGTCGTAAAGGCTGTGGCAGACGGCGCCCGCAAAGCCGGGATTACGTTTTAGGGGGCGGCATGGATCAAGACCGCGAGTTTACAGAGAAGCTCATCAAGCTGAATCGAGTCGCCAAGGTTGTAAAAGGTGGACGCCGCTTCTCATTTTCGGCTCTCATCGTCGTTGGCGATCGGAATGGTCGAGTTGGCTACGGATACGGCAAGGCGAATGACGTTGCTGAGGCAATCCGAAAGGGTGTTGAGAAGGCAAAGAACAGCATGGTCTCGGTGCCGATGAAGCAGGCAACGATCCCGCACTGGATTCAGGGCGAGTTCAAGAGCGCTAAGGTGTTGCTGAAGCCTGCCGCTCCGGGCACCGGAATTATCGCCGGTGGTCCCGTGCGCTCGGTGATGGAAGTCGCCGGAATCAACGATGTTCTCAGCAAGTCACTTGGATCTCAGAACCCGGTGAATATCGTCAAGGCTGTATTTGAGGGTCTCGACGGATTGATGGATGCCCGCAAGGTCGCCCGCGGCCGTGGCAAGTCTGTTAAGGACATGTGGGGCTGATATGGCGACTGTCCGAATCACCCTTGTGAAGAGTCCTATCGGTGCGCTCCCAAAGCACCGGAAGACCGTTCGTGCCCTGGGGCTCAGGAAATTGCATCAGACCGTTGAGAAGACGGACACGAGTGCAATCCGAGGGATGGCCCGCGCGGTCAATCATCTCGTGAAGCTGGAGGAGGTTTCCTGATGGGAGCCATCAAGCGCCCCGAAGGGGCCACACACAGCAAGAACAGACGCGGACGTGGACCGGGTACCGGTAACGGTACCACGGGCGGCCGCGGAAACAAGGGCCAGAACGCCCGATCGGGTGGCGGTGTTCGACCTGGATTTGAGGGCGGACAGATGCCGCTCTACAGGCGAATTGCGCGTCGCGGTTTCTCGAACTATCCATTCAAAGTTGAGTACGAGATCCTGAGCGTCGGCACCCTGGAAAAGAACTTCAAGAAGGGCGACACGGTTTCGCTCGAATCGCTGCGAGAGAAGAAGCTGGTTGGGACCAACGAGCGTTTTGTCAAGATTCTTGGTGATGGTGACATCAGCAAGAGCCTGACCATTGACGGGCTCAAAGTCTCGAAGTCGGCGCGTGCCAAGATCGAGGCGGCCGGTGGCAGTGTCACCGGAGTTGATGTGCCCGTGTCGGACGAGGCGCCCGCTGAGTCGGTGAGTGATGAGGCTGAAGCTACGCCTGAGAAGGTCGAGAGCGCAGAGGCTGAGTCGTCCGACACCGAAGAGAGCTCGAGCGAGAAGGATAGCGAATAGATATGGCGAGCAATCCGCTGGCAGACATCTTTCGAATCAAGGATCTCCGCGATCGTATTCTGTTTACCGTCGGAGTACTTCTGATCCATCGACTTGGATCACACCTGCCGATTCCGGGAATCAATGTGAATGCCTTGCAGGCGTACTTCCTGCAGCAATCGCAGTCAGGTGTTTCGATTACCGACTACCTGGATTTCTTCTCCGGCGGCGCGTTTTCTCAATTCTCAGTATTTATGCTCGGGATCATGCCTTACATCAGCATGACGATCATCATGCAGCTCTTGCTGCTCGTCTTCCCTGCGCTCAAGAAGATCTCTCAGGAAGAGGGCGGTCGCAAGCGCATCCAGCGATACAACCGGTATGGTACGGTCGTGATCTGCCTCATTCAGGGATTCGCTGTCACCGTTTACGCCGATACGATCCCGAACGCAATCACGATTTCGCGCTCTCTCTATACGTTTGTCTCGCTCCTGACGGTGACCTCCGGTACGGTCTTCCTGATGTGGCTTGGTGAGCAGATCAATCAGCGCGGAATTGGAAACGGAATCTCTCTGATCATCTTCACAGGAATCGTGGCGCGGATGCCACGGGCAGTCTGGTCGCTTGTTCAGGCGGTTCAGCGCGATGATCTCAACCCGGTCTTTGTGATTGTGGTGCTCGCAGTGTTCATCGGCGTCGTCTCGCTCGTGATCTACGAGCAACGCGGGCAGAGGAAGATTCCGGTGCACTACGCTAAGCGCGTGGTTGGCCGGCGAATGTACGGCGCGCAGAACTCCTACATTCCGTTCAAGATCAATCCGTCAGGCGTGATTCCGGTCATCTTTGCGAGCGCGATTATGACCTTCCCTCTGCAGATCGCACAGACGCTCGGGCAGAACGTCAATTGGTTGGCCGCCCTTGCTCGATGGCTGCGACCCGGCGGGGCTCCATATCTGATCACCTACACCCTGATGATCATCTTCTTCGCCTACTTCTACACGCAGGTGACGTTGAATCCGATTGAGATTTCAAAGAACATTCGTGAGAACGGGGGATCGATTCCAGGAATCCGACCTGAGAAGATGGAGGAGTACTTCACTCGAATCCTCAATCGGATCATCCTCCCTGGGTCTCTGTTTCTGGCGTTTATCGCCGTCATTCCGACGGTCTTGCAGCAGCTCTTTGGATTTCCGCAGGATGTGGCCTTCCTCCTTGGCGGAACATCGCTCCTGATTATGGTCGGTGTCGACCTCGATCTTATGTCGCAGATCGAGGGTTCGCTCCGGATGCATCATCACGACGGACTCACCAAGAAGGGTCGGGTCCGATCGCGGAACCTATAGGAAGGGACCATGAAAGTTCGAGTAAGTGTGAAGCCGATGTGCGATAAGTGCAAAGTGATCAGGCGACGTGGAGTCGTGCGGATCATCTGTAGCAATCCAAAGCACAAGCAGCGGCAGCGTTAGGATGAGGAGAGGATAATGGCTCGTATTGCTGGTATAGACCTTCCGAACAAGCCGGTTGCAATCGCGCTGACCTACATCTTTGGAATCGGCAGATCAAGTGCTGAAGCGATCTGTGAGAAGACCGGAGTCGACAAGTCGACCCGCATGAACGATGTTGCTTCTGAAGATCTGAACAAGCTTCGGAATGCGATTGAAAACGACTACAAAGTAGAAGGACGCCTTCGCACCGAGACATCGCTGAATATCAAGCGTCTTATGGATATTGGTTGCTACCGTGGCCTCAGACACCGTCGCGGTCTTCCGGTTCGTGGACAACGGACTCGAACCAATGCGCGCACGCGGAAGGGACGAAAGAAGACTGTTGCCGGTAAGAAGAAGGCCGTCTAAGGAGTAAGCTGTGGCAAAAGTTGCAAAGAAGAAGAAGGAAAAGCGCTCCGTATTTGAAGGAAATGTCTATATTCAGGCGACCTTCAACAACACGATTGTGACCATCACCGACCTGACCGGAAACGGGATTTCCTGGGCAAGTGCAGGATCCCTCGGATTCCGCGGTGCGAAGAAGTCGACTCCATACGCTGCTCAGACCACCGCAGAGACGGCGGCGAAGAAGGCGATGGACGTTGGTCTTCGCGAGGTCCATGTCTATGTGAAGGGCCCAGGTGTTGGCCGCGAGTCGGCGATTCGAAGCCTTGGAAACCTTGGCCTCTGGGTGAAGAGCATCCGTGACGTCACCCCAATTCCTCACAATGGTTGTCGGCCTCGCAAGAGCCGACGCGTCTAAGCCTCAGGAGAGTCCATGGCACGAAAGAATCTATTGAAGGGCTTCAAGCGCCCGAAGGGAATCTCGTTCGAGCCGAGCGAGGTCAACCCATATTACGGAAAGTTCGTTGCGTACCCCTTTGAGCGGGGATACGGAACGACCATCGGCAACACCCTCCGACGCATCCTACTCTCGTCGATTCAGGGCTATGCGGTGACCGCGATTCGCATCACGAGCTACGACGATGAAGGCACGGCTCATGTGTTGTCGAGCGAGTATGAGTCGATCGCGAACGTTGTCGAGGATACTCCGGACATCATTAACAGACTCAAGCAGTTGCAGATCGGTCTGCCTGAGGATACCGAGCAGAAGACCGTCGTCGTCGAGATGAAGGGCAAGGGCGTCATCACCGGCGCAAGCCTGGAGGTTGACGATTCCATTCAGGTACAGAACAAAGACCTGACCATCATGACCCTGATGGACGGAGCGAACGTCGAGGTCGAGCTCCAAATCGATCTTGGCAGGGGATATGTCCCGGCGGAGATGAACGAGAAGTACATCGAAGTCATTGGGACGATTCCGATCGATGCTATCTTCTCCCCTATTCGCCGGGCGAGATTTGAAGTGGAGAACACTCGGGTTGGTCAGCGGACCGATTACGACAAGCTTGTTCTTGAGCTCTGGAGCGACGGCACGGTCAAGCCGGAGGATGCGCTCGCAGAGGCCGCCAAGATCGCCAAGGATCATTTCACGATCTTCATCAACTTTGATGAAGACGACATCATTGGCGACGACGACGTGGACGAAGAAGAGGAGCGGATCCGACAGCTTCTCGAGACCCCTGTCGAAGAGTTGGAGCTCAGCGTTCGAAGTAGTAACTGCCTGAAGAACGCCAATATCCGATCGATTGGGGACCTCACCGCGCGAACCGAGGAAGACATTGCCAAGACACGGAACTTCGGAAAGAAGTCCCTTCAAGAGATCAAGGAGAAACTCAACGAGTGGAACCTTAGTCTTGGAATGACCGACTACAGTCAGCTCCGGCAGGCTGTGCGGATGAAGAAGAAGAAGGACGAAGAGAATGAAACATAAGGTTGGCTACAACCGGCTTGGCAGAAAGCCGGCGCACCGGAAGTCACTCCATAGGAACATGGTGACCTCTCTCTTCAAGCATGAGCGAATCAGAACCACCAAGGCCAAGGCGCGGGAGATCAGGAAGACGGCGGAGAAGATGATCACTCGAGCCAAGATCGACAGCGTTCACAATCGGCGTATGGTCGGGCGTGACATTAAAGATCAGGCTATTCTCTCCAAGCTGTTTACCGACATCGCGCCGCGGTACGTGAGCCGGCCGGGCGGTTATACACGGATGCTCAAGATTGGCCTCCGGAAGGGTGATGCGAGCGAGATGGTGCTCCTGGAACTCGTCGAAGAGGAGTTTGAGGCGAAGGCAAAGAAAGCACCAAAGGCGCCGGAATCAAAGCCCGAACCTACCGCCGATACAGCAGCTCCTGTCGCAGATCCCCCGGAGGCTGTGACCGAACCTGAAGAGAGTCAGGCGGATGCCTCTGAAGCAGCCGAGTCAGAAGCGGAAGTGACCGACGAGAGCTCAGAGGATGCCGACGCGGAACAGGACGAGTAGCATAGGCGCATTCTATGTACTTCGAGGGCTGTCGATGACGACAGCCCTTTTTTGTCTATGTGTTTACACTCACGGGAGTTGTGAATCCGTCCGATACTCAATAAGATGATCCGATCTGGAGGCGAAACAGCCTGATATGAGTGGCGCGCAGAAGGCATCACTCAGCCTACTCATCTCCGTCATCATCTTTAGCGTCCTCGCGGTTCTCGCCGCAACCGGCCGATTCGACTCGCTAGAATCCCGGTTCTATGTGCCGCGCGTTGAGGAGTCGGTCCAGCAGCAGGCTGGGGCTGCGGTCGAGGTAGTGGACGCTTTCCATACGACCAACGTTGCGCGCTTCATCGCATTCACTTTGGAGCCGGCGGTGCAGTCGGCATTTCGTATCAACGCCTCTCTCGCCGAGATTCGGGAGCGACAGGCCAGACTTGATGCTATTGAGGCGGAACTCGCCTCGCTTGACCTGGTACGGATCGTCGACATCGACGGTTCGCAGCTCCACTACAGTTCGTTCCCGTCCGACTTTGTCGATACAGCAACTCAACGAACCTATCGGCGACCCGATGAGATATCGGTGGATGAGCCGGTCTCACTCTTGACCCTGGCGTACTCGGAAGAAGAGTCGATCGGGCTGCTTCCGGAGCCGGAGATCGTGCTTGAGCCCGCGAACAATCAGATCATCTATCGCCTTCCGGCAGTAGATTTGACAGGGACGCTTCAGGGCGCCGCCCTTTTCTACGTCAATACGCAGACGCTTCGGACCGACCTCGTTCGCAGCGGAATCATAGGTGTTGGTGACTCTCTGGCCGTTGTCAACGGCGCAGGGCTCATCCTCAACTCGCCTACACAGTTTACAGCAGGACTCCGATCGGCGGTTCGCGATGCGTGGGACTCAATCGGAACGCTTGCCGGCCGGGTAACGATCTCCGCAACGGATGCGCCCGGCTACGAGGCATTTGCTACACGCGACTCGTCCGGGCTTATCAACGTCTACCTTGAACCCTCGTCGTCCCTCGAGATGCCGGAGATTCTGCAGTATACGCTCCTCGCTGCGGTCTTCCTGACTACCTTCCTCATCGCATTCCTGGTCCTCAACGTCCGTCAGGACGCCGTCGTAGTCGTCTCCGATCGCGTCCGCCGTTTTCAGGTCGGCTTGCTACGAGAGTATGTCGAATCCGGCAAAGAGATCGATCCATCCAGACTGAGGGCTGAACTCGAGGATCGCAGAGATGAGATCCGCAGCGAGATTCGTCGTGGCGCCGGCCGCGTGAAGGCCTCTCAGCGAGAGGAACTTGATCGCCGGTTCGACGAGAGCTGGGACGAGATTATTTCGATGCTGGGTGCGCGATCGCCCGAGCGGACCTCCGTCGAGATCGGCACTGAGAAGATCGAAGAGATTGTAAGCCAGCTGACCGAGCGCTTGGCGAGTATCGAGTTGAGTCGAGCCGCACAACCGACCAGAGTGGCCGGTGGCTCCACGCCATTGCCTCCTCCTTCCGGCGGTATGAGACCGGTCGAGGTAGAGGAACTTGATGACGACGATGATCTCGAAGAGCTTGGAGATGCCGAGGAGATCGAGGAAGTTGACGAGCTCGACGAGGTAGAGGCGTTTGACGACGCGGACGAACTGGACGATGTCGAAGAGGTGGATGAGGTCACGAGCGCTGACGAGGATAACCCCTCCGCCTCGACCGCCGGCGACTTTGCATCGCAGGGGATGCGTCCTGTCGAGGTCGAGGTGCTCTCAGAGGACGACGCCGAGGCCCTCGACAGCGTCGAAGAGATCGACGATGCCGAGCCGATTGAAGAGGTCGAAGAAGTCGAAGCTCTCGACGAGCCTGAAGAGATCGACGAATCCGCGGAACTTGAGCAGCCTGGAGAGGCTGATGTTCAGAGAGAGGAGCAAGCTTCCTCGCCGGACGACGCCGACTTCGCCTCTCAAGGAATGCGGCCGGTCGAAGTTGAACTCGTCGATGAGGACGAAGTTGATTCCCTTGATGCCGTCGAGCAGGTTGACGAACCAGGCATCGTAGAGCCTGATCTTGGCGGCGACGTCGAAGAGATTGACGAGATCGAGGAGGCCGATGAGCTTGAGGCGTCTGAGGATTCTCCGGAAGTTGAGACGCTCGAGCCTTCAGCGCCGTTTACGGAGCCCGCAGTCGCGATCGAGGATGCCCATAGTACCCCTATTGTGCCTGAAGCCGCCTCTGAGTCAGAGCCGGTGTTCCAAGGCGAGGTTTCGCTCGACACGCTCGACGAGAAAGCGGAGCTTGAGCTTTTGTCCGTTGGCTCGGCCGCTCCCGCTTCAACCGCCACGCCCACCCACTCGCATTCGGACGCCGCGGAGGAGCTGGGACTCGACGACGCTGGTGACCTCGATGAAGTTGAGGCGTTGGACGAAGTCGATGACCTCGACGGTAAAGAGCTTGACGGTGCCGATGAGAAAGACCTTGCCGACGAGGTGGAAGAACTGGATGAGGTCGAGGAACTCGATGAGGCCGATGACGTCGCGGAGATTGAAGAGGTCGATGAGGCACCCGGAGCCGATGAAGTAGACGAGATTGAGGAGCTCGATGAGGTAGGCGAGCTTGATGACGTCGACGAGATCGAGGAGCTCGTTGAGGCGGGCGAGCCTGATGACGTGGACGAGATCGATGCGTCCGTGCCATCGGAGCGGGTACCGGCGCCGGACGCGGTGGCGCAATACGACGACGACGCCCCTGCGGTTGCGGAGGAGCTCGATGAACTGGAACAGGTTGGCGATTCCGACCAGTCGTACGACGAAGACGAGTCGTACGACATAGGAAACCTAACCGCCGCCACGGTAGCAGAAGAGCCGTTTGATGAACTCGAGGAGCTTGACGATCCGGACGATCTCGAACTCCTGGAAGCCGACGATCCCGGTGGTGAGGCGGTTGAGCCGGAGCGGCTCTCAGATCAGCCTTCGGCGTCGACCACCTTTGGGCGCGGTTTTTTTGCTTTCGGTCGCGGCACCGACATCCGCATATCGAGTGCCGATCCCCCTCAGCCTAAGGTTCCCGCCGCTGAGCTTATTGACGACGAGGATGTGTTCGATCCAATTCCTATTTCCCGTCACGCCGCGGAGCCGACTGAAGGGCTCATAGGATTTGCGGATGCGCGTGACGGTGTGACCCATGCGTTCGAGATCGCCAGTATGGGCGACACGCTCGACCGGGTTCACGTTGTGACGAGCGTTGTCGTGGAGCGGGACGGCGTTGCAGAGATCGATCGTGACGTCTTCCAACAGACTCGATCAGGTTCCGATGCCGAACTCTCAAGTCTCGTCAACGACGTTGTCGGCGGAGCCACTGACTCGACGGCCAGCGGCATTGAGCTTTTGTTTGGAGGCGGGGACGACGACCTCCTTACCGATTTCTCAACATCTCGGACATCTGAACCGAGCACGACTTCCGCAAACGGCGGAACCTCACAGTTCAGATTTGGCGAGTTTGGATTTGATTACGACGCCTTTCTCCGAGGGTTCGGGAGTGGGGAAGGTGACGTTTTGAAGTCACTGGTTCGCTTCACCCGGTATTGGAATGCGCGAATTGTGATTCTCTATCAGGATGCTGAGAGCGATCTGATTCCGCAGTATCAGCTTGGAATGGACGAGAGTTGTTCCGGCAAGCTTTCAATTGCGAAGAGCAGCGATCTCTACCGCAACGTGCTCGCCCATCGTCGGATTCTTTTCATCCGCCAGCCTATCGCGACCGTTGACTACTTCCACGGCCTCTGCGATTCGGCGAGCCTGGCCCTCTTTGAGCGAACACTCATGGTTCCGTTGGTGTTTCAGGGCCGGACCTCGTATCTGATGCTCGGGTTGCCGCGAGGGATTGATTCTCTTGAGGCTGCGTTTCGCCGAGTCGCGCCCTACCTCAGTCAGACGGCCGCGGAGCCGGTCACATGAGTCTGAGAGGCATCTACCATCCGGAGCTGTTTCAAGGGACGCTGACTCCAAAGCCGTACTTTGAGGGCTGGTACTACAAGGTTGTCACAGAGTCTCGTGCCTTCGCGCTTATTCCCGGCGTCTCGCTCGCCCCGGAGGATCCACACGCGTTTATCCAGTACATCGACGGATTAAGCGGTGAGACGACCTACGACCGGTATCCCGTCGATTCCTTCGCCTTTGGAACACGTGAGTTCTGGGTCTCGATTGGCGAGAGTCGATTCGACCTGGAGAGAGTCGATTGTATAGCCGGCGGTACATCGATCTCGTATTCTATCGATTCGAAATCGATGTGGACCGGTACTTTCTTTCAGCCCGGTACCATGGGCTGGTACTCCTTTGTCCCCTTTATGCAGTGCAAGCACGGCATCATCGTCATGGATGCGACGGTTACGATGGGCGGAGAGCTTGGGCGGCTCTACGTAGAGAAGGACTACGGCCGATCCTTTCCAAACGCGTGGATCTGGCTCCAATCGAACAGCTTTGACGAGGCCAGTGTGAGTGTCACCTGTTCTATCGCCAATGTGCCCTTTGTGGGTGGCGCTTTCACCGGGTTTCTCGCTGGGATCCTGGTGAACGGCGACCTCTGGAAGTTCACTACCTACACCGGCGCGCGAATTGTATCACTCGAGACGAACGGACTGGTTCGCATCACCTTCGAGAATCGGAAAGGACAACGCCTGCAGATCGCCGCATCCCGAACCGAGGGCTCATCGCTTGCAGCGCCTTCCGACGGTGCCATGAAAGGTCGGGTGGTTGAAACTCTCAACAGCGAGATCGAAGTCGAACTCTCTGAAGGCGGCCGCCTTGTCTACCGCGGTCTCGGTCGAAGCGGAGGTCTTGAAGTCGTGAACCCTGAGCGGCTTAGTCGTCGTCGATGATCTCTTCCTCAGGCGCGACGATCTCTCTTAGCAGGTCTGATAGATCCTCGGACTCCGCGCCCTCAAGCGACAACAGGTCAACGGAGATTCGGTCGGCGATCTCCGCCTCGAGCTGGTCAATGTTCTCGTATTGGTCGGGAATCGCCAAGAGCCGATCATCACCTTCAGCATAGACAAAGAGATCCTTCTCGCCTTCGAAGCTCCGATAGCTGCCGGCGTGTGTGATGTTCGACCATGCGATCCGGCTCTCTTTGCCCATCGGCGTCTTGCAGATCAGTTCATCGTTGGTCAACCGAACGTGACTCTTGATCGTGTTGACGAAGAGTCGGACAAAGTGAAATCCGAAGAATCCCGAGATCAGGAGCGCCACAATGCCGAGTGCCACGTTGACGTAGATGGCCAGTGCCACAGATCCGGCGGTAAACCCGATCGCCATCAGTGGCAGAAGAAGCCCCTTTGGAGCATGTGCGAGTCGGAATCGGAAGAGCATGACCGATGCTACATGGCCGGAGATGTGCGGTCAACATTCTTGGACCGTGCGACGCCGGATGCTACGATGCATTGTGAGCGATCTGGAAATCTATACAGACGGCGGCTGCCATGGAAACCCTGGGCCCGGTGGGTGGGCCTTCGTGGCGTCGCATGACAAGCGGGTCCACGAGGCGTCCGGACACGCTTTGGATACGACCAATAACCGCATGGAGCTGGAAGCGGTCATCCAGGCGTTGGGTTACGCTGCGTCTGTAGGCCCCGTCCGCGTCCGAATTGTCACCGATTCTCAATACGTGAGAAATGGAATCACCAGCTGGATCAAGAATTGGCTGCGAAACGGTTGGAAGACCGCGGCAAAAAAGCCTGTGAAGAACAAAGAGTACTGGATGCGTCTCTACGACCTAAATGAATCGGTAGGCCCTCAATGGGATTGGGTGAAGGGACACAGTGGAAATCCCCTCAATGAGCGTTGCGACGAACTCGTCCAGACCGAGATAGCACGCATCGAGTAGGCAAGCTGGCCGACCGTGAAGGTCGTCAACGAATGTGAGCCTCTACTCGTACGTTCCGGCCGGTTACTCCGGACATCTCGTAAACGTTGAAGTTGATTGTCGCACCGGGATTCCTGGGATGGACATCGTCGGGTTGCCGGCGAGCGAGGTTCGGGAATCCCGCGACAGGGTTCGTGTCGGGATTCGAAACAGCCGTCTCAACTACCCGGCGTCACGCATTCTGGTGAGCCTTTCGCCCTCAGACATACCGAAGTCCGGGAACGGATTCGACCTCTCGATCGCTGCAGGAATCCTTGCTGCCTCGGGTCAGATTGGTCGGATGCCCACAGACACCCTCCTGCTCGGCGAAGTTCATCTCCGCGGGGAGGTCACCGGCGTTCGTGGCGTCCTCGCGGCCCTTTCTGAAGGAGCCGCACACGGTGTGCGCCATGCGCTCGTGCCGGCTGAGAACCTTGATGAGGCTCGCATGGTGCCTCATGTCAGAGTCGTGGCGGTCGAATCGCTGACCGACGTTCCGGCCGCGATTGAGCGAGTCCTTGACGTTCGGCCGAATCAGAACGACTCCCATC
>JANQQY010000073.1 GCA_028284845.1 Spirochaetales bacterium | reverse complement strand
CCCGACATCTCCATCCGTGCCGATGCGAATCAGGGCTACTCGGTCAAAGAGGCGATTAGGTTCTGCCACCTCGCAGAGGCGCAGGGTCTTGGCGTCGATCTCCTTGAGCAGCCGGTTCAGGCCTGGGACCTGGACGGCATGGCCCAGGTTCGCGCCGCCGTGGACACCCTCATTGAGGCAGACGAGAGTGCCTACAGCATTCACGATGTCCTCAACATCGTTCGCCGGAACGCTGCGGATGTCATCAACATCAAGATCGACAAGGCGGGTGGTCTCCGGGCGGCCAAGAAGATCGCCGCGATCGCGGAGTCGGCCGGACTCAAGACCGTGCTCGGTACCGCCTTTGGCCTGGGCCCGGAGATCGCAGCGAAGATTCATCTTGCCGCGTCCACGTCCGGTGTGACGGATGCCGTTGAGTTCTCTGAGATCATCCTGCACGAGAACCCACTCGCCGGAGATCAACACGAGAAGCTCTCATTGCCGCTCGATGACGACGGATGCTTCGCCGTTCCCGATCGTCCCGGCCTAGGGGTGGAGATCGATCCGGAGAGGCTTGCGCCGTTTGTGGATTAGGCCGGGCCAATCGTGAATGGCCCATGGAGGCGCTATGAAGATTGCAGAGATCAACGCGTATCAGGTTGACCTGCCGCTCAAAGAGGGACGCTACTCCTGGTCCGGGGGCAAGTACGTAGAGGTCTTTGACAGCACGGTCGTGGAGGTTGTGTCGGACGATGGGCTGACGGGATGGGGCGAGGTGTGTCCGCTCGGCCCAGTCTACCTTCCCTCCTACCCAGAGGGGGCGAGGACCGGGATTGAGTTTCTCGCTCCGGAACTCATCGGCGCTGATCCAACAAACGTTGGGCTCATCTACGAGCGAATGGACTCAACTCTGAAGGGTCATCCCTACGCCAAGTCGGCTATCGACATGGCCTGCTGGGATCTTCTGGGTAAGGAGACGCGCCAACCCGCGTGCAAGCTGCTTGGCGGACGTTTTGGTGAGCGTGTCGAACTCTATCGTGCCATCTCGCAGCGGCCCGCGGACGAGATGGCGCGGAATGTCGCCGGCTATCGTGAGGAGGGCTACCGGAAGTTCCAGCTCAAAGTTGGTGGTGACCCACAAGAGGATATCGATCGTATCCACGCCGTCGCCTCACTCATGGAACCCGGCGATGTCCTCGTTGCGGATGCGAACACCGGCTGGCTCATGCATCAGGCCCTCCGTGTCGCGAAGGCTATCCGTGACCTTGACGTCTACATCGAGCAGCCCTGTCTCACCTACGAGGAGTGCCTCACCGTTCGAAAGCACACGGACAACCCCTTCGTTCTTGATGAGTCGATGTTTAGCATCGCCGAGCTCCTCCGCGGGCACGAGGACAGAGCGATGGACGTGGTGAACATCAAGATCAGCAAGTTCGGCGGGCTCAGTAAGGCATTGAAGATCCGGGACCTCTGTGTTGAGCTTGGCATTGCGATGACCATTGAAGACAGCTGGGGCGGCGACA
>JANQQY010000055.1 GCA_028284845.1 Spirochaetales bacterium | reverse complement strand
CGTCGCCGCTGCGACATTGATACCTGTCTCTGCGAAGCCGCCGACAAGCGTCTCAACGGCACCGGAGTCCGAATAGTCATAGTCTCCGGACTCAAGTTCGTTGCTATCCGATATCACGCCGAACACAATGGCGTCGCCGTTCCCAGTTAGATTACCCGATGCGTCGACGTCCATGTCCTCCGACAGTAGAAAGACAAGGATTCCGTCTCCGCTACCTTGTGGCCCCGCGTCGCCGATGATCAGCTTGCTGATGTCATAGGAATCTCCGTCAATCTCGAAGCTGCTGAAGTTCCCAAGTATCCACGTACAGGAACCAAACACGAACGTCAGCGCAACGATTGCGGCAATTGTCCCAAACCTAGCTATCCTTTGTTTCATCCCATCCTCCAAAAATGTTGTACCGCGAAGACGACCGGCACCTCAAGCCCAAATCTGTACGCGGGCGTTCATTTTCGTGATCAATCGACCAATTAGCCAAGCAGACGCTGATCTGGGAGCCCCCTGTTTCGCTCTGCTCGAACCAGAATGGATAAACCCCGATGCATCCGTCACGACTAAGGCGATGTCGAGTATCCCAACTCCACGCGGGACGGAGTGATAGCAATCTGGTGACTGAGGAGTTCGAAAGATCGTCGAAGAGAAGGCTGAGGATCTTGGCGATGTGTTAACGCTCGCGGGTCCCTCTGTCGTACAGAGTCTGGTTGTGCGGGGTGAGCCGAAGTAGCGGCGAGGAGAGGGGCTACCTCTCGCAGTGTCAATCGCGTATCAGAAGATAGCCGCCCAAGCGGGCGGCTATCAGGCAATTGATTTGCTATTCCTCAACAGCCCTGAGCGTCGGAAGGCGAGAGCTCTCGGCAGTAGGTCCGGTCACTGAGGTGGTAGGAAAGGGATTGATGGGAATCAGGGCTCCGGAATCCATCTCCAAACTGGGGCCGCGATAGGTCGCCGTAAGTGGTCCTCCAGGAGTGTTGGCATCGAGCTGAACAACGATGTCTCCAATCAAAGGTCGGCGAACGAGTGCATTTCCGCCGTTGATCTCCGCGTAGTCGTCGTAGAAGTAGGTTGTGCTCCCGTCGTGCTGTGTGCCCAGCCAGATAGAAGCATAGACGAGCTCTCCGACCTCATTGATATTCTCCCAATCGTATGATTGCCAGATCGTCAGATCGCCGTCTTCTGCGAGCACTTCGACGTACACGATATCGCCGCTCCCAACGAAGTTGCCCGATCTATCGTAGCTGTACGAGCCGGACATCAAGACCAACCCGACGTAGGTGCCGCCATCCGGACCTTCTCCAAAATCGTAGATGAGGACCTCATCTATTTCCTCTGAAAACCCTTCAAAATCGAAGGTGTTCGGGATGATGAATCCAAGAACTACAGCGCATGATCCCAATGCTCCCGTGATCAGAACCAGAGCAGCAATCCTCGCTACTCGCCTAAATCCCTTCTTCACTGTCTTCCTCCCGGTCAGGCCGGATCCTGACGCAATTCCTTAGACTATAGCTAGTCTACACCTTGTCGATGCTGATGACCAACTCTTGTGTGACATCGAACGCGCCGTCAGTGTAGACAGCCTGCCCTGACGCGCCTTCTTGGTTACGCACCCTCCCATTCCTTGACTCCCTACCGGTCCCCTCGTAAGATCGAGGCATACGAGAAAGCCCATCTCACCCGGTCAACCGAATTGGTACCGGTCCCGGCTGCTGCCACTGCGTGGCGCCGAGCAGAGGGCATCTAAGGAGCATTCATGGCAGATCTGAAGTCCACCTACATGGGCGTTGACCTCAAGAACCCGCTTGTTGCGGGCGCGTCGAGTCTTACGAGCAACATGGGAAGCATCAAGAAGCTGGAGGATGAGGGTGTGTCAGCTCTCGTTATCTCGTCGCTTTTTGAGGAGACGATTCAGCTCCAGAGCTTCAAGATGGAGCAGGACATGTCGTACTTCGACAACCTTGACGCGGAGATCTCGAACATCTTTCCGGATATTGAACATGCGGGGCCGGAAGAGCATCTCATGTGGGTCCGAAAGGCGGTCGAGGCCGTTGACATCCCGGTGATTGCGAGCATCAATTGCGTCGATCTCTCGACTTGGGTTAAGTGGTCGAAGAAGCTTGAAGAGACCGGCGTTCAGGGCCTTGAACTCAATTTCTTCGCGATTCCAGTAGACATGGATCAGACGGCGGCTGATATCGAGAAGTATCAGGTCGAGGTGATCAAGGGCATCACCGCCGCCGTGAAGATACCCGTGAGCGTTAAGCTCAGCCCCTTCTACACGAGCCCGCTCAACGTCGTGAAGCAGCTCGACGGCGCAGGCGTAGCGGGTTTTGTCATCTTCAACCGCCTCTGGCATCCGGAGATCGAGACAGATCGAGAGAAGATGACCTTCCCCTTCCACCTCAGTGCAAGTGCCGATCACGGGCTTCCTATTCGTTACGTTGGCCTGTTGAGCGAGAAGGTGAAGGGCTCGCTCTGTGCATCAAATGGAGTTCATACCGGCGGCGATGCGGTCGAGATGATTCTTGCCGGTGCCGATGTCGTCCAAGCGGTCAGCACGTTCTACCAGAACGGCGTGGCATACGCCGGCACGATCTTGAAAGACATTGAGACGTGGATGGATAGAAAGGGGTATGGATCGCTCGGCGAGTTCCGCGGCAAGCTCAACTATGAGAACTCCAGCGAGAAGTGGACCTTCAAGCGAGCACAGTACGTCCGCCACCTGCTCAACAGTGAGCAATACATCAAGCGTACGAGCGCCCTGTAGGGATTGGCCCGACGCACGACCTGACCAGGCGGCCACCACGGCCGCCTTTTTTCTGGAGGAGAGATGAAGCTATCGCAGAAGGTCTTTGGATCACTCCCTGACGGCAGCGATGTGACCCTGTTCACGATCACGAACGACAACGGTTATGAGCTCCGAACGATGACCTTTGGCGCTACCCTTGCCGGTTTTCGCGCTCCGGATCGTGACGGTGCCGCGAACGAGATTACGCTCTGCTACGACTCGCTCGATCGCTATCTAGCCGGACATCCCTATTTTGGATCGACGGTTGGGCGCGTCTGCAATCGGATTGGCGGGGCGGCGTTCGAGATAGATGGCGTTCGACACGAGCTGCCCGCCAACGAAGGGAGAAATCTTCTCCACGGCGGCGCCGGAGGCTTTCATGCCAGACACTGGAGGGCAGAGCCGTTCGAGCGAGCTGGACAGGTTGGTGTGGTCTACCACCTCGTCAGTCGTGACGGCGATCAGGGCTTTCCCGGCGAACTCGCGGTCACCGTCTCGCATTCTCTCACCAATACAAACGAGCTGCACCTTGAGTACAGTGCGGAAACGTCCGCGGTCACCCCGGTCGACCTCACGAACCATTGCTACTGGAATCTCGCGGGGGCTCCCGACAGAGCATCAGATCCAGATGCGGCGCGGAGATCCGCCACAGCTCGCGGTGGCGCGATTGGCGATCACCAACTCACGATTCATGCGTCGGCCTACCTCGAGATCGATGATGAGAGCATTCCCACGGGAACGCTGATTCCGTTGGAGGATACACCCTGGGACTTTCGGACCTCGAAGGCGATTGGGAGCGAGATTCCCGATGGATCAGGATACGACCACTGCTTTGTCCTCGACTCAGAGGCGGGCGAGTTTGGCCCTGTCGCCGATGCGTTTGACCCGTCGAGCGGAAGAACCATGAACATCAGTAGTACCAGTCCGGCGGTGCAGTTCTACAGCGGCAACAAACTGGCGGTCACCTCAAGCCAGTCCGGGGCTCAATTCGTCCCGCACGACGCCGTCTGCCTTGAGACGCAGTTCTATCCCAACTCGGTCAATAGATCGGGATTCCCCTCGGTCATCCTCGAGCCGGGCAAGGTGTGGCAGCATCGAACGGTGCATCGGTTCGGCGTGAAGTAGATGCGGCCGAGGACTCTCAGTGTGCTGATTACTTCACGACGACCGCGAAATCCATGTTCTGTGCGGCGGTGATCTCAAGGTCGATCGTACCGGTGAGCCCGGACCCCACTCGATAGATCAATTTGGAGTAGGCGGGAAGCGGGCTTGTGCTCACCACCCGGAGACCGGTTTGCTGAGCCGGAGCGAGTTCGGGAGTGTAGAGGAAGTGATTGATCGAGCCGAGACGATAGGGCTCTCCGCCCTCACTTGACGAGTCGAGCCAGCCGCCGCTGTTGAGCCGAGTCGGCGCAGATTGAGAGCTGTCGTCCGACAGAACGACAGCTGCTCCCCACTGCATCAAGAGCGCTTCCATCGTCACGCCCGCGCTCCCGCCTGCGGCAAGAATCGCATCGGTTATCATCTGTTCAGAGAGTTCTGAGCCGGATTGCATCAACTCTTCAAAGAATCGAGCTCCGCCGTAGTTTCGAGCGAGATATGCCCCAAAGGCGTACGCCAGTGAGTAGCTCTCGAGCACATCGCCCGATCCGCCCCAATCCGCGAGTCCAACCGAGTTCGCCGCATTGTAGAGCGGCAATCGTCCAAACACGTTTCCCGGATTGCCCGCGGCCCCGCCGGTGAACACTCGCGGGTCGACGCCCCTGGGTCCGGCGAGCGTGCGTTCGTACTCGACGAAGTCCTCTGCAACCAACGACATGAGTTCGTTGAGCCAGAGATCGGTCTCTACTCCCCGAGCCGCCACACGCTCATGGAAGTTGATCATGTGCTGGAACTCGTGGGCGAGCGTCGAGACAATGTCGTTTGGCCACGAGTCTTCGATCTCCCAGCTTGGGAGTGAGGCGAAGTTGCACGGCTCCCCCGGGTTGCACGGGAATGCGTAGGAGTCCGAGTCGAGGTAGAACATGATTCGGCGATTCGAGACGGGCTCGTTGGCGTAGTTATCCTTGCTCCAGAAGAAGCCGACGACACCCCCGGGACCACGCGTATCGTTCGATCCAAACAAGATGGGGTAGAGCAGGATCGTGATCGTGTCCTGACCATCAATGAGCTCGCTAAAGCCGATCGTGTAGGGAGGCGAGCCGCCGGCCGACCACTCGGCGCCAAACACCTCACTGATCCAGTGATAGATGTCGTCACCTGTCGGGCTTGAGAGGAAGGCGTTCGCAAGCTCCTGGGCCATCCCACGGGTAACGTCGAATGGATTTGCGGTGTCGTCGTTGACCGCCGGGTTTCCTGCGACACCGCCAGAGTACTCGTCACTTGCCACCCAGATCTCAACCGTCTTTGGGCCGTTCGCCGTTGCGACGTTTTCATTTCTCACCGCAAGTGTCGCGTCAACGAGTTCCAGGTTCGCGTCGTAGAACTGGTAGACACTGCCAAGGCTGTACTCCCCCGGTCCGGGGCCCGGCGCCGGTGGTACGTAGAACTCAGGGCCCGGTACCAGATTCGCCGAACCTGGAAAGGAGCGCGGAGAGGTGCCCGGCTCCCACTCCAGGAACTCCGATGGACCACGAAAGCCGTGCGGACGTGGTTCGTTGCCCGTCGCCAACGACCGTGAATCCGAGCTGACGAGTGGGCCGAACGACTGGAGGTGACTCTGAGTCGGGGCCCCGCCGTTTACGGAGAGGAGCTGCAGCGCGGGCGGCTCCAGATCTCCCAGGGTTGGATTGGTGAAGACCAGGTAGACATCTCGAGGATCGGCGCCGACGTTAAGCGCATAACGAAATGGTCCACTCACATCGACATCGTCGAGGTCCTTGTAGAAGACGCTCGAGCTGCCCGTTGCGGTGTCCGGTGTCAACTCGTCGGCAATCCGTCCGCAAGCAGCAAGCAGAATCGCAACCGCTGCCAGCGTAAGAGCCTGTGGGTAACCGCGTCTCCGAGTCCTCATTGACTGAAGAGTAACGCGCCTGTCGCCCTCGATCCACTCTTACGAAGGCTATGTCGGCCTGTTCGCCTCCACAAAACCCACAGCACGAACGCGCGTGAAGGTGTCCACGCTCCTCGACTCGGGGAGGCTCTCGCGCTTGATAAAGCCACCTGCCATACTGTCGTGCCCACCGCCAATGCCGTGCCCCTCAACGATGTGCCGCACAAGAGCCCCGGCGTTCACCTCCGGCGTGACACTTCGTGTCGAGTACTTGATCCCCGCGTCTCGAATCGAGTAGCTCACCACGACGTTCACCCCAGTAATCGTGATGACGATGTCACTTGCAGCCCCCAAGAGTGAGTCGTTCGCGTTCTCGAGCCTCAGAAAGCCGATCTCGTCGTACACCTCCACGCTGGTGAAGGCCTGCGCATAGTCCTGAAGATCTCCAATGCTGATCTCATTCGCCTTGAGGTCGTTGATCCGACTCATGTCGACGAACTTGTAGAGCCAGTAGAAGCTGTCGACGTCCAGAGCCGAGGCGCCGCGAGTGAGATTATCGGTATCCATGAGGATGCCGTAGACCATCGCCGTCGCAACGACCGACCGAGGCTCGATCCCGGCCTCCTGGTAGTACTCCGCAATGATCGCGCTGCAACTCCCTACCTCCGGCCGCACGTCCTCGAATTGATACCCCTGTGGTCCGTTGTACTGATGGTGGTCGATACACGCGACCTCATCGGTGACGAGGTCCGTGAGGTTTGCATTTTCCTTCTGAACATCGACGAGAACCGTCCAGTCCTCCGCCCCAAGGGTATAGACATCCGCCGAGTGGCGCATCTCAATGGCGAAGGTTTCGAGCATCGTGACGCTGTTCGCCTTTTCGATCTCGTCCTCGTAGACGATCTCGCACGAGACTCCCAGCTCGATCAAGAGCTGCTGCAGGCCAAAACTGCTCGCGATGGCGTCCGGGTCGGGAACATTGTGGGGTTGAACGAAGACCTCGTCGGGTGCCTTCTTGAGCAGTTCCACGAGTTCGTGAATGCGCGCCATACCGCCTCCTTCATTATGGTAGCTTTCCCGACCGCTCGGGTCGAGACGCATGCATGGTTTTGTCGGCGCTCCGGCGCTATACTTTCCCTATAATTAAAACGTAGGCAATTCCTCAATTGGAGATTTCGTGGGTCGCAGATCCCCGCAGCGCATGTCCTCTGTCTCTCGCAGAGTTCGCGGTGTGATCATGCTCCTCGTGCTTGGCCTGGTGGCCGTCATCTCCCTCCCCGCCGACGGTTCGATCGCCGGCGCGTCCACTGTCGTCGCTATTGGCGCCCAAGGCGACGGCAGTGACACCATTCGCCGCGTTGCACTCTCCTCCATCGAAATCTACCTTGAGCAAGAGGGCGTCGCCGTGTTTCTGACCGAAGAGCGCCCCACGGACGAGAGCCTCTCGCGAGCCATTGCGCGTCAGGGTTCACAGGCCGACGCTGAGTTTGCACTTCACGGTCTGCTATCGGGCTCCGGCAGCG
>JANQQY010000048.1 GCA_028284845.1 Spirochaetales bacterium | reverse complement strand
GAGGATGTTGATCTTCTTCACCCTCGCGTAGATGACAAAACCGACGATGGCTCCCACGAGACCGCCGTAGTAGTTCATCCCCTGCAACCCGACGAAACGCCCATCCCTGAACGGCCAAAAAATCAGCCACGGCGCTCGCCAGTAGGTGTCGTCGTAGGCAAAAAAGAGTGTGGAGAAGAGTCGCGCTCCCACGATCAGACCAACGATGCCCCAGAAGAAGAAGTTGATGATGTCATCTTGCTCGACCTCAAGCTTCCGCTCTCGGACTTGGACCATAAAGAGCACGTACGAGATGGCAAACGCAACGAGATACATCAGGCCATACCAGCGAATGGGAAGCCCGGGAATGATCTCTGCTCGCAGCCACGTTGGGAAGTTCAGATAGAGCACACTCACCTCTCGAAGAGGGAGTATAGCTTCTCGACCATCGATCGCCTACAGCTCGGTGTTTACCGCCCCCACTGAGGCTGATATGCTCCCGCAGTCTACCTCATGGCTGTTTCATCAATGCGATCTACAGTTCGGCTTCCCGGCGGAGTGCGAATGCCCATGATTGGCTTGGGACTGACTCAGACGGATGAGCAGGGTGCGGTTCATCGGGCGGTGACTCGTTCACTGGCGAACGGCTACCGATCGATTGACACGGCGAGCGTCTACGGGCACGAAGAAGAGGTTGGGAAGGCGATTCGCGAATCTACGGTGAACAGATCCGACCTCTTCGTCGCCACCAAGGTGTGGAACTCGGACTTGGGCCACGACGCCACTCTCCGCGCCTTTGAACGGTCACTCGGTTCGCTTGGCCTCGAGTACATCGATCTCTACCTCATTCACTGGCCGCTGATCCGGCTCCGAACAGAGTCGTGGCGCGCGCTCGAAGAGATCCGGGTCTCAGGCCGGTGCAGGGCTATTGGTGTCTGCAACTTCACCATCAGGCACCTCGAGGAGTTGATCAGAGAGACCGGGGTAACGCCCGCGGTGAACCAGATCGAGATCAATCCCTTTATCCAGCAACCAAAGCTCGAGGAATGGTGCCGCAAACACGATGTGCTGGTGCAGACCCACACACCGGTCTCGCGATTCACCCGTCGAAAGGGCCGGGCGATCGATCTGATTGCCGCGCAGCATCAAAAAACAGCGGCGCAGATCCTGGTTCGATGGTGCCTCCAGCGCGACATTTCGGTATTGGTGCGCTCTTTGGACGAGACCGAGATCGCCCAATCGGCCGACGTCTTTGATTTCGAGCTGGCACTCCCGGACATCGATACCCTGAATGCACTCAATGCGAACCTGCGAACCGCCTGGGATCCCACAAAGACGCCGTAAGCGGCGTTTCGTCGCGGGGAGCCTCCGGGCGACTAAGTCGTCGAGCAGGATTCCCGATAAATGAAGTAATGACGACTCAAGAGACGAGGTGCACTGCCTGCGGCCACACGATGGTCGTACATGAGTCCAAGTCCGGTCCAAACGGCTCGACGACGACCGTCCGGGAGGGCACAAAGACGATCTACCTGATCCACTGCCCACGTTGTGCTACCCTTCACGTCCAGATCTGTGATACTACCGTGGTATCGAGGTAGCAGAGTATGAGCACCGCGCCCGACTACGTGGGCTTCGAGTCGCGCGGACGTGACGAACTCCTCTCCCAGATTGGCGGGTTTTCGCCCACCGAGCGGGATCTCTTCCATCGCCTCTGCGACACCTGGGCACCCGAAATCGACGCGCAGCGGGTCGTCAACAGCGGAGAATCAAGCCCCGAGCAGGAGACGACCGCCCTCGAACGCCTGATGGCGAAGCTCCGGACAGCACAGATTGGATTCCTGACGCATTCGGTGGAAGGTGGAAAGCGAAGGCCTGATCGTGTGATCCTGACCAGCCGAGGAAGCCTCATCTACTGGACCCACGTTGTGAATGAAGCAATCGAGGGACTGATAGCGAAGGGGTTTCAGATCCTCCCGTCCGAAGAGCGACTTCAGAGCGCCCGCGCATTCCCGCCCGACTATCACTGTTTTGATGCCGATTCGAGCCTCCTCGTTGAGGCACACAAGGGCGAGATCAGCGAACCGACGATCTACCGATTCCGACTGCTAAACGACTTCCGCATCCTGTTCACAAACTCCACGGCTCGACCCTTGGTGAATCGTGCGATCGGCGTCCTTCGGCGCGACATCCTCGAACGAGGGATCGTGGACGAGCTCGCGCGCGTCATGGACACGTCGATGGCGGAGGTGAGGAACCACCTCAACAGCAAAGCGCCGGATGTCTGGCTGACGCTGGCGCGGACACTGGTCAAGGAGCGTTCGACCATCGCCTGGCGCAAGAGCATCGAGGAGACCGACGAGTTGTTCCAACTCGGTTACCTCGTGATGACCTACGTGGACGCAAAGATGGGAGCGGCGGTTGCACGGCAAGAGAACGAGGCGGTCGTGGATGAGGAGCTGAATCTCCTCGCTCAAGCCGTTCTCGAGGCGCAGGGCGGAGTGATGGAGGGCGACCGGTTCTCCGGCCTGGTGGATGAGGCACAAGAACGCGTGAAGGAGAGCGCCCCACTTCTCGCCCGTAGGATTACCTCGGAGCTGCTGAAACCACCCTCCGGCCGCAGCCTTCCAAAGGTCGTCTATCTTCAGAGCCGGTACATCCACAGTTCTCGGCTGCGCTCAGTCTTCGAGGGCCTGCGTCGAGAGACAGGACGATCGCTCTCAAGCGAGTACACCGACATCATGGAGGCCTATCTGCGAGGAAGGACAGCCGAGGTGGGAGAGATATTCAGCTCGCGCGACCTGCTCAATGAAGATATCGCGACCAGGGTGAAGCGGGGAAATCCCCTGCTCTCCTCGCTGCTTCACCAACCACAGATGCTCGCAGAGGCGACGGTACTCGACGCTCGGAACAAACGGGAGGGCATCTCCCGTGACGAAATCAAGGCGGTCCTTGGCACATACTTCGATGTTGAATCATCAAAGCTGCTTCCTCTGTCAACGCTGCTGAATGTCGACATCGTGGCGATCTTTGACGATGCGTACACCAACACGAGTGTCTTCCGACAGATCTTCTTGAGGATATCCGGCCGGCACGAGAGCATGCGAGGGAACTACATCCGCCGTTTTGGACCGCGTCGCGATGCGAGACTTCGTGGTGACGCGCGCAGCGCGCCGGCCGGACGCGCGCGAGGCGGATCACCGGCAGAGACGGGCGAGAGCGGAGTACGAGTCCGCGGCACCGGCAACCGATCTCACCGAGCCGAGACGGTCACGCAGCAGCGAGT
>JANQQY010000038.1 GCA_028284845.1 Spirochaetales bacterium | reverse complement strand
GATCCCTACCGAGTAGCCAAACTCGTCGCCGGACGCTGCATCGGATGGAAGAAGGACGCTGCTGAGCGACCATTCACCACTCGCCTGAAGCGCGTAGACGTACGCCGCACCCGAATCGACTGCCGCCAGATCTGAACCGGGTGCTCCAATGACGATCATCTCGTCACTGATAGCCACATCAAGCCCAAACTGATCCCCGGCACCTGCACCTACTCGGGAGAGAACATCATCGATGCTCTCAGAACCAACGACCGACTCGACAAGCTCCAGGTCCACGGTCTCGAGCAGCGTATCAATATCATCATCGCCCAACGGCGTTCCAGCCGGGCCAGATCCGCCGGCGTCGCCTGACGGGTCGATCTGTACGAGTGGAGTACAGGCAGCAAACACAAGAACCAAGATTCCAATGAGTAGTACGCGTGGCTTCACGATGTCTCTCCCTTGCATGAAGATACACTCTTTTGCCTTCGATTTCGCGAATGCTCCCGTGGTCGAGGCTGGGTCGTGACGGTCGACCAGCATGGCGTATAATAAGAATGCAGAAAGGGAGTCGACGATGAAACAGGCGGGACTCTTTGTTGCGGCAGCCGTCTTGCTCTTCTCGTGTACATCTGGCCCAACTGAGACATACAGTGAAAAGATCGTCTACCTTGCGGGGGAAGACGCCACAAATCATTCACATGCACCAACTGCGGTGTTGCTTGACAGCGAGGTGGGCGGATTTTTCGAGTGGGACGAGGCTCACACACTCTTCCTTGGGGAACTGCTCGATAGTCGGATCTTCCGCAGCGTAGTTCGAGAACCGCGAAGCCTCGTCGACTACGGCATCACGTTCGCGCTTTCCGATCTGCGAGGCGATGCAATGCAGGTTGTGCTGACGGTCACCAGCATGCGCACCGGTGAGGTCGTATTCACGGGAGTCTCAAAAGGAAACCATCGGAACGGCCACTTTGGATTCGCCAATATTGGAGGCACCGAGACAACGGAAGAGGAGGC
Organism: Spirochaetales bacterium; assembly: GCA_028284845.1. Lineage (GTDB taxonomy): Bacteria > Spirochaetota > Spirochaetia > DSM-27196 > SLST01 > SLST01. The sequence continues at coordinate 5,869 of JANQQY010000038.1, read as the reverse complement.
TCGCGCCGTTCAACGTGGGCTCGTCGACGCCATTCGTGCCTACCGGATTCGCTCGGACGACATCGCGGGAGCCAGAGTTGCGGTGCTTGCACCGGTGGTAGACAGATCGAGGCTCCCCGGTGATGACCCCGACACCCGGGAAAAGTTCGATGTCGTGGTAGAGGATCGATTCATCGGAATCGTGGAATCGCAGCTCGCCGGAATTGCAGGCGTCACGAACGTTGGCGCTCAACTCATCGATGCCACTACCCGGGAGCTTGGGCTTGGGTCGGCAGACGCTTTCTCAGAGGAGACCGCGGCTCGGATCGGCGCGTCAACGGAGTCAGACTATGTTCTGATGAGCAGCATTGGGTACCACATAGACGGCTACCTACTCGTAGAGTTCAGATTCGTAGAGGTGGCGACCGGAATTGTCGTGCGAAGCGCCTCATTCAACGGAGATCTCTGGTACGAGGAGATTCTGGCGTTCAACATTGGAACCAATGTTGAGCAGATGTTCAGGCACGGCGAGTCCGCCACTCATCCGCAGCCGTTGATCGCCGCTCGAAACAGGAATCAAAGCGGTTCCAGGTCGAGTAGCGCGTCAGGCGCTCGCGAAGATGAGTCGACCAACGAGCTTGGCCGGTCTTTCGAGCTGGTTGCGGTGCAGCGCGGCGAAACCGTTGCTTCCGGGTTTGGGGAGCTCGGACTCACGGTCGACCCGCTGTTTCCCGTCCTCTATGCCCACTACGATACCAACCCAATCGGCAGCGCCACGATCGCAAACAGCGGACCGGAACCGATGCAAGACGTGACCGTCTCGTTCTTCATCGAGCAGTACATGGACAACCCAAAGCCATCTCCACCACTTGGACGAATTGAAGGCGGCGAGAGCGCCTCAGTACCGATCTACGCGTTGTTCACGAGTGAGATTCTGGAGATTACCGAGGGAGCTCGTCTCTCCGCACGCGTAACGATCACCTACACCCGGTCGGGCACGATACGATCAAGCGAGTTCGTGCAGAGCGTAGAGGTCATCAATCGCAACGGCATCACCTGGGATGACGATCGGAAGATCGCCGCCTTTGTCACTTCACGCGATCCGGCGGTGATCGGCTTCGCACGTAGCGCGTCTGGAGTCTGGCAGCAGATGCGCAGACACGGCGTCGCATTCTCTCTGGGTGCGGCGATGGCGATGCACGAGGCGATGGACTCACACGGCATCAGCTACGTTCCAGATCCCGTGACCGCGTATGTCGAGTACTCCTCACGGCCAACGGCCGTCGACTACTTGCTCTTTCCGCGACAGACTCTCGAGTATCACGGCGGTGACTGTGATGATCTCTCCGCACTCTACAGCGCATTGCTCGAGTCGATTGGGGTAGAGACCGCCTTCGTAACTACCCCCGGTCACATCTTTGTCGCTGTCTCGATTGGAGTCGCGCCGGACGTGGTGCGCCGAACGTACAGCGCACCTGACGAGTTCATCTTCGCCGAGGGGAAGGCGTGGGTCCCGGTGGAGGTCACTCTCAGGAACCAGGGGTTCCTTGCCGCCTGGGCAGCCGGCGCCCGCGAGTGGCGAGAGAGTAGCGCGGCAGGGACGGCCGACTTTCACCCAACCAGAAGCGCCTGGGCCGCCTACCAACCCGTCGGACTGCCCGGCGGAGGAGAGACTCCGGTGATCTCAGCGACGGGATTGGCCGACTCGTTGACGATGCAACTCGACACCTTTGTGGATCGCGAGATCACCCCGACGTTGGAAACGCTCCAATCGCGACAGGCGCGATCGCCTCTCGACCCTCGCTGGCCCAACAGAATCGGCACGCTCTATGGTCGCTATGGGTTCAGAGACGAGGCGGTGGAGTCGTTCCTCAATTCATTGTCAGTGAGCGAAGAGTACGCTCCGGCGCTCGTGAACCTTGGAAACATCGAGCTCATGGACTCGAACCCGGAAGCTGCCCTCGACTTCATCGAACGCGCCGCATCCTTCGCGCCGGACGATGCGGATGTCATTCTCGCGATCGCTCGCGTACATCACGCGCTCGAGAACTACGGAACGGTTCGTCAGGCACTCGAACGACTGCGAGCGGTGGCACCAGATCTCGCCCATCAATTTGCGCACCTCAACCTCCGCGGTGAAGAGGCAACCCGTGCAGCAGGAGCGATGGACGACATCATCCCGTGGAGCGATGCCGACGGAGAGTAATCAGCGACGTACACCTGATTCCGCGCCGGCACGACAGACTCTTCTCCACCTGTTCGGAACACAGTATCGAACGAGTCGCGGAGCTACTGATCACTCCAGTGTCGACTGTCACCTACACGTGCCTGCATTTCGTGGAGCTTTGCCGTGAGTTCCTTCGCGACGCTCGCGTACTCAGGGCGGCGATAGACATTGTTCATTTCCAGGGGATCCTTCTCCAGATCGAAGAGTTCCCACTCCGGCTCAAGATCGAGCACCGGGGCTGAGCTGCTCGACCCGGTGCGAGCGACCGATTCCGTTCCCGGCTGATCAAGCGGATCCGCGTAGTAGTAGATCAATTTGTGCGTCTTTGTGCGGATGCCGTAGTGAGCAGCGACGTTGTGGTGAGCCTGGTGCATCCAGTAGCGATAGTAGACCGCGTCCTGCCAATCGTCCGGCGTTGATCCTTCCAACAACGGTCGAATACTCGAGCCCTGCATCTCCGCCGGAGCTGCGACTCCTGCCTAGTCCAGGAACGTCTGCGCCATATCGACATTAGTAACGATGTCCTGATTCGTCTTCCCCGCAGGGATGCCATCCGGATAACGAACAAGGAAGGGCATCCGCAGGCTCTCCTCGTACATAAACCTCTTGTCGTACCAGCCGTGATCCCCCAAAAAGAAACCTTGGTCGGAGGTGTAGACGATCATGGTGTTGCGGTCAATGCCCTCTTTCTCAAGATAGTCGAGCACGCGTCCCACGTTATCGTCGACACTCGCGATAACGCGGAGATAGTCCTTGATGTAGCGCTGGTAGGCCCACTTGCGCAGTTCCATTTCCGGCAGAGTGCGATTGATAGATGCCTTGAGATCACCGGAATGCATGTGCACGCCGACCCGCATGGTCGCTTCCGCGGCAGCCTGCGCCCGATTCTCGTAGGTGTCGTACAAGGTCTCAGGTTCCGGAATCTCTTCGTTGAGATAGAGATGCTGATGCTTTTCGTCCGGTTCCCATTCGCGGTGCGGTGCCTTGTGATGATAAAGCAGACAGAACGGCCGATCGCGATCACGGGAATCGAGCCAGTCTAAGCACATATCGGTGATGAGATCGGTCACATAGCCGTGGACGGTCTTCCTGGTACCTCCATTCTCACCCGCAAAAATGAACTCCGGATTGTGATACAAGCCCTGATCAGGTAGCACGGCCCAATCGTCAAAGCCGGTTGGACAGTGATCCGGTCCAGTGCCCAAATGCCACTTGCCATATAGAGCTGTCTAATAACCGGCATCCTGCAGCAACTTCGGGAAGGTCGTCATCCGATTATCCATATGGGTTGCGAGCGTGGTCACGCCGTTCTTGTGACTGTAAAGACCAGTGAGGATCGTGGCCCTACTCGGTGTGCAAATCGAGTTCGTGCAATAGCAGTTATCAAACCTCATACCGCCGTCGGCGATTCGATCCAGATTGGGAGTCGTATTGATCCGACTGCCGTAACAGCTCATAGCGTGAGCCGCGTGGTCATCGGTCATGATGAACACTATGTTCGGCCTTGTGGTGGGCATGCGCTCTCCTCCATCGGCGTGACAGTAGCGCCGAACTGCCCATCTCGTAAAGTGAGGTGGAGATCGACGTTAAGATCCGTACTCAAGATGGAGATCTGCAACGAGCTCACCGCTGACCATCCCCTCCGCGACTCTCATCAATCCAGTACCGGTTCGCTGTCTCTCTGATTGGGGCGCCGGGTGATGAGCCGGTGTAGAGATGCTCGCGCTCGGTGACCACGTTGCCCTATCTGTCGTATGGGCGCGTCCACGCGACGACGTTTCACGGCGTTGACCCGGAATGTCTATGAGGGTATCGCTGCCAGGCCGAGAGGACTCGGCCTGCAGTTAGCCGTGGACGGCAAACTGCACTCTCGGGGCTCGCGAAGCGGGCCCCGAGTGCGACTCAGGGGTTGTGGCCGTCGGGCTGGCGCGCTCCACTGGAACCGCTGTCGGGTCATCGCCGCATAACGCTCCCGTGCTCTTTGCCATGGTTGTACGTCCCGGCGTGGACCGGGCTCTCCGCTTCAAGTCCTCGGGCCCGCCGTGACACTCGCTCCTCCGGCTCACTCCCGCTCGCCGGTCGCTCGTTGCGGGCCCTGTGGGCTTTCCGCTGCGATCCCTCGCGTGGATGCAGTCGACCTATGAGACGGGGAAAAGCGTTACGCGACAGTATGTCGAGCAACGTCGTCAAGCGCAAATCGGCTCATTATCTAGCGAAGAAACTCAACCCAGCCAAGAAAGGCAAACCCTAGAACCAAGCCCAACGCAATCGTCGATAGACCTGCCAACCCCAACCGTTTTTTGACTTTGCGGTACCTCTCCTTGTCCGATTCTGGCATATCGGTTTGCACGGAGCCGAATGGCGGCGGGTATCGACTCGCTACGGCAAACAGGAATCCGCCTATGAGTAAGAGGACAATCACCAATGCTCCTATGCTTTCCTCCGCTCCAGTCTAAAATCTCTGCTCTACTGAGCAGCGGGCTCATTCAATCCCCACGCTGTCAGATCGATAATCACTCCTCCGGTTCGGTTAGCCAGATCAAGCGGATTCCCGGCAGAGTATATGAGTCCGAGTTGAGTAATTCTGACCGAGGAGGCCAAGGAGAATCCAAAATCAACGCCCCGCATAATCGTAGCCATATCCGAATTCGGACCCCAGATGGATGCGCCCAGCGCTTCGCCAAAGTTCTCCGGAGAGTACGTACTCGACGGCAGAAACATCCGTTGTAGTGACGCCTGCAAATTGGCGGCACCATGAGCGGTCAAAGTGACTCCGGGGATGATAAGGGTCAGCGATGCGTCCCCTGTAAGCGGGCTACCTCCGATCGCACCAGCGACAGTGGTCAGTCCGCTAATCACCTCCAAAGACGCTGAGAGTGCCGCGAGCAGTTCGGCCGGCGTGGTCAGTGGTCCAAACTGTGGTGGCTGACCACTCGGCGGGATGGCGCCGGGTTGCCCGGGCTGATTGATCCCAAAGACTTCAATACTGGCTTCAAGAACCTCCGACGTGAGATCCGTTTCGTTTTCTCTGCGGAGCCTGGGCCGACTACGTGGTGAGGAATAGCATCCTGCAGGTGCACAGAATACCCGTCATGAGAGTTCGTAGGCTCTTCCAGGGGCCGGAGACACGAACAGCCGGCATGGAAGCCGCTGCTCACAACGGAGACTCTGTGTAGCTTCACCGCCACGACTTCGGTGAGGTGGGCCTGCGCGACACAGTTGCAGGGGAATCCGGGGCGGTTCAGTTCACCGTGATCCCTAAACGTAGGCGAAGACGAGGACTTTGCTGACGACTTCAGCAGGGCCGATGACAAACAGCAGGCCGAATACTTCATTCTCTGCGTTCTGGTACCTGAGGTTCCCGTCGGTAACGAAGTGGGGCTCACCAAGCACACGAATCACGTCTTCCACACGCGCGCCAACCGTAAGATCGCCTGGGAGTGTCACATCAGAAGATGTGATCTCCATGTACACAACTCGATCGCGGTTGTTCCAGGCAATCACGTATCCGTTGCCCTCTGTACCATCAAGCGGTCCGAATGGGACTCCAAGCAAATCAGTTGTGTGGAACTCCCCTGAATCAGTAGACACCTGATAGTCTCGAGATGAGACGAAGGAAGGTGTTCAATGGGATCTCCAGGAACTCGGTACTCAGAAGAGTTC
>JANQQY010000032.1 GCA_028284845.1 Spirochaetales bacterium | reverse complement strand
ATCCCTGCTCTCGCGTCTGAACGTGCCCGTCGTTCCGGCGGCGCTCGTGCCGCACTTCCGGTTCGGCCACGCCGTGGACGGCGGAAAGCTCGAACGCGTCGGGTGGCGACCCCGCTACGACCAGGCCGCTTGCCTCGAGGATCTCCGAGTCCGCTGATCTCGCGGTCCCGACCCATCCAGCCACCACTGAGGAGCCCATGAAGAAGAACGAGACCGTCGACCGAGTCATCACCCGGGACGTCGTGACCGCCCATGTCGGCATGCGAGTGAGCGACATCCGCAAGGCCTTCGCGAAGGAGTCCTTCCATCACATGCCCGTCGTGTCCGGCCGGAAGCTGATCGGTCTGATCTCCGCGTCCGACATCCTCGGGATCTCCGTCGAGGGCATCCCGTCGGACGAGCGCTCCATGGACGCCTACATCGACCACCAGTTCACGGTCGAGGGCCTGATGACGACCGAGCTCACCACGGTGCCCAACGGCTCGCGCATCGCGGACGTCGCGGAGATCCTCTCGGACGGGCGCTTCCACTCCGTTCCTGTCGTCGACGACAAGGGCAACCTCGAGGGAATCGTGACCTCCACCGATCTGATCCGGTTCCTCCGCGATCAGCTCTGAGGCCCGGGTCCCCTCAGCCCGCTTCGAGCGTCGCGATCACCGGCGCGTGGTCCGACGCCGTCAGGCCGTCCTTCTTCTTCCGGTAGTCGCGGTCGATCTCGACCTCTGCGAGTCGTTCGACGATCGCGTCGGCGCCGAGCAGGAAGTCGATGCGAAGACCTCGTCCGTTAGAGACCGGTCCGAGAGACACGCTCCGCGCTGAGCGGAACGACACGCGACCGCGTTACTGCACGACGGAATCGCTGGAGTGCCGTGTTTCCCCCAGCCTGCGCATCCGCTCGTCAAGCCCTCTAGCGGCTGGCGAGGCTTCTCCTGCCAGCTTCCGCGGATTCGCCGCATATCGAGACGGCTTCGAGCATCCGCGCATCCCAGTTTTTGGGCAAGCTGGGTTATGCGAACGCGCGAATCGCGCTCGGTGGCGTCGCCATCGCCGCTCGCCCGTCTTGAGCGAAGGCCAGGCGCACGGCCGGAGTGTCACGAGGCTGAGAGGTGTGAATCTCTCAGGATCTCATCGCCCACGCGAAGTGGTCTCGGAGGATGCTCTCAAGGCTCTCGCACGCGTCGTCTATGACCACCGGTCTGGCTCCCGTTCCCGGGGGCGCACTCTTTGCATTGCCATCACCAATCGGATCGTCCCAGTGTGCACGATCTGATCCGGCCAGCTGGTCGCTTGTAGCTGATCCGTTGAGATGAAATAATCGGACCGAATGATGCTAGGCAGGGGCACGATCGTCAGGATCGTGGCTGCGAGCTAATCACCCACTGCTCCGCCAACCATTCTTTCAACTCTACATCCACTGACCACTGTAGGGATGCTAAATGCAAGAGCCGGATCAGTACGCCTACTCGGTGTTCGTCAGCTATCGCCATGCGCCCGCGGATCAGAAGTGGGCACACTGGCTACAAGAAGCGCTCGAGGAATATGAGACGCCGGAGAGCATCGTCCGCAAGGGCTATGAGCCGAGGCTCGGAAAGGTCTTCGTCGATGACACGGAGATGGCTGCGGCTTCGGACCTAAGTGCCGAAATCAAGAAGGCGCTCTGGCAGTCTGAATGGCTCGTTGTCGTTTGCTCCCCGGAGACTCCCCGATCGCTATGGGTGCGAAAAGAGATCAAGTTGTTTCGGGACGCTTGGGATCGCAAAGACCGCGTGCTCACGCTCTTGGTTGATGGAGATCCGGAGAGTTCCTTCCCGCCCGATCTATTCGATCACCGGACGGAGGGGAAAGGTCCCGATGCCGTCGTAGAGCGTGTCGAGCCGGTTGCCGCAAGTGTCGTCGAGGTTCAAGAGAAGACCGAGACTGAGCTCAAGCGCCAAGCACTTGACTTGTTCGTCGCACGGTTGTTGCGGTGCGACCTGAGCGAGCTGCGAGACCGGGAACAAGAGCGCGTTGACCAACAAACGACGACTCGCTTCTATTGTGACTTCGTGCGTCGCAACGGTGTTCCGCATGGTATCCACGAGATCTCTGATGAAGTCCAGCGCCGCCGCGCTAGGTCGTATCGCTTCCACCTCCGAAACGACCGAGTCGTACGAGTGGATCGCGTCAACGGACACGGTCATTTCCCGGATTCGGACGATGTTTGTCGTTGGGATGTGTCGTATCGGAGCGACGGCTCCGTCGAGGCGATCGACCAGCGAGATCGCAATGGCGATACGAAGGTGCGAGAGCTCTTCGATCCGTTGGCACGAACCGTCGACTTCGTGCACGACGATCACTCCGCGTCTGCTCGAAGTAGCTTCAGTCAGGACATGGGCTTCAACCAAGATCTATTGACTCGGCTGCGCGAGCGTAAGACGAACATCGTTCGCCACCAGCTCGAGTACGATGATTGCGGATTTGTCGTAAGGCGCCGGTATTGCAGTGACTCATACAACGCACCGGCCCAGGATTCGATGGGTAGCTTCGGGGAGGCGCTCCAGTGCAACCAGAATGGACAGACGACTCGTCTGTCATATCTGGGCGCCGACGCGCGAGCGATCGTGCTTCGCAACGGGGTCTCTGCGCGAACTTGCCAGTACGCTGACGACGGGGCTCTCTTGGAGGAGCGCTATCTGGATCGTGTGAACCGACCAATCGTTGGCGAGATGGGATATGCCCGCGTTGCATATCGGCACGACCAAGCTGGGAATCCTGTCGAGAGATCCTATTTCGGGGTAGACGACGAGCCGGTGCTTCACAAGGACGGCTACTTTCGCGAGTCAATCACTCGTGACACCTGGGGCAATGCGATCGAGGTTTCATACTTCGGGATCGATGGCGAACCGGCGGTCGACAAGGAAGGTCACGCTCAGTGGAGGTCAAGATTCGACCAGAAGGGACGGCGCGTAGAAACTGCGTTCTTCGGAATCGACGGGAGGCCAGCGGCGGACCAAGCCGGGCACGCTGTGATCTGCATCGAGCGCGACGGAATTGGGCGCCCGGTGCGGGAGTACTGGCTCGATATCGACCACAAGCGCGTGCCTGATTCTCATGGACCAAGCGAATATGTCTCGGAGTACGACGACCGAGGCAACCTCACAGTGATCGAGGCGCTGGACCTAGCCGGTTTTCCCACACTCTCGAGTTTGGGATACTCAAGGGTCGAACAGGCGTTCGACGCCCGCGG
>JANQQY010000007.1 GCA_028284845.1 Spirochaetales bacterium | reverse complement strand
ACCGAGGGCCGACTCACGCGCGAGAACCTTCGGCATGCTCTACTCCCGTTTCTCGACGCGCCGAACGTGCACGCGCGCATTTGCGGACCATCACCCTTTATGAAGGAGATGGTTGGGCACCTGCTCCAGATGGGTGTCTCCCCGGAGAGGATCAGATCCGAGGCCTTTGTATAGGCGGCACAACCGAGGGATCGTACGTCGTTCCGCTTTGACACAGAGGAAACGGGTCATAAAGATCCAATGTGTCATTTTGACCAGTCCGTGGAATGAATGGCACAATTCGGTGCACTCTGGCACATTTCGCACCGACCCAACAGGCTCGGACGCGAACGATCTGCATCTCTTCGCCGTGATGAAGCGCATCACAAGTCTTTTTCCCAAAAGAATTTAAATCGCTATTGCAATTTTAGCGTGTGGCGGGCAGTAGTTGGCACGTATCCTGCTTATCTATTGGCACGGGCATCATGAGGTGCCCGGATGATATAGGAGGAGGACAGAATGAATATCGTCCGAAGACAGCACAATGTGTGGAACCCGGCGAGGGAGCTGAGCAGAGCGCGCCGCGAGTTCGATCGCCTGTTTGATTCGAGCGCACGTCGGTTCTTCGCCCAGGATCCATGGGGCTACGGTCCGCTTGATCGGCTCGGTTCGCCCGCAATGGACGTGGTTGAGAATGAGGACGGCTACCTCGTAAGCGTCGATCTGCCCGGCGTGGAGACGTCCGATGTCGAGATATCTGTGGCGGATAACGTGCTCACCGTGAAGGGGGAGAAGAAGGCCCAGCAGGAGAGCGAGAACGGTCGCGTCTTCCGTAAGGAGAGCTGGGAAGGCAGCTTCAGCCGGGCATTGCGTCTATCAGCAGCGGTCAACGCGGAGAAGATCGACGCGAAGATGCACGAGGGCGTGCTTCACATCTCGATCCCCAAGCGAGAAGAGGCGAAGCCACGACAGATCGAGATCAAGATCAAGTAGGGAGGCACTATGGCAGACCAGGCAGTTGCAAAGAAGACGACGGTAGATCGCCGAACGGTGCGACCGGCGGGCACGATCATCGAGCACGATGACTTCGTGACCCTTCGGCTCGAGATGCCGGGAGTCAGCAAGAAGAACGTAGAAATCACGATGGACGGCGAGAGCCTCATCGTCCATGGCGGGCGCGATGCGTACGCCGATGACGTTCGGTTTGTGCTTCGCGAGCGACGCGACGTTGATTTTCGCGCGAGCTACACGCTCGACGAGAGGATCGACCGCGAGAAGATCGAAGCGGAGATGGCGCAGGGTGTCCTGACGGTTACGCTCCAGCTAAAGGAAGAGGTGAAGCCTCGCTCGATCGCGATTAACTAGGTGAACTCGCGGCGGACGTCGTTCGCCGCTGCCCGGATACCGGGTCGCTCAGATGCAAGCCCCGGCAGGTTTCGGCCTGCCGGGGTCGCTTTCCAGAGGCACTGAGGTGGTTCTGGATGGCGATGATGCAGGACGGTCGATGACCGTGGATGCAGCATCGGCACGAACCAGGTGAACAAGAGAGGAAGAGATATGGGAAGGACAATAGGAATCGATCTAGGGACGACGAACTCGGTAGTTGCCGTCATGGAAGGTGGCGAGCCGGTTGTCATTCAGAACTCGGAAGGCGGCAGAACCACGCCGAGTGTGGTCGCGTTCACGAAGAACGCCGAGCAGCTCGTAGGCCAGCCCGCGCGGAATCAGATGGTGACGAATCCGGGACAGACCATCTATAGCGTGAAACGCTTTATGGGTCGTCGCTTTGACGAAGTGGCGAGCGAGAGGGAGATGGTCCCCTACACCCTCACGAAGGGTTCCAACGGAGACGTGCGGATTGACGTAGCAGGGAAGCACTACTCGGCCCCGGAAATCAGTGCGGCAGTGCTTCAGAAGATGAAGAAGACCGCGGAGGACTACCTGGGAGAGACGGTCACCGAGGCGGTCATCACCGTGCCGGCGTACTTCAACGAC
>JANQQY010000716.1 GCA_028284845.1 Spirochaetales bacterium | reverse complement strand
GGCCCGTCTCAACGGCGAGGGGGGCTGATCCCCATCGACTTCACGCTTGCGAACTACCTTCGGATCATCAACCATCCGCGCTTCTACACCGGGTACGGCAACACGATTCTCTACACGGTGACCGGCACGGCGGTATCGATGATCATAACCACTCTTGCCGCCTACCCGCTCTCCAAGCGATCGCTCAAGGGACGGTCGCTCTACATGAAGTTTGTTGTGTTCGTGATGCTCTTTCACGGTGGTCTCATTCCACGTTACCTCGTCATCCGGAATCTTGGTCTGATCGACTCCATCTGGGCCATCATCCTCCCGGTGGCGATCATTCCCTGGAACATGATCATCATGCGGACGTTCTTTCAGACGATCCCGGAGAGCCTGGAGGAAGCCGCTGAGATCGACGGCTACTCGCCGTACCAGATTCTCATCCGTGTGGTGCTTCCTCTTTCCGCACCCATTCTAGCTACGCTCTCGCTCTTCTACGCCGTGTTCCACTGGAACGATTGGTTCCGTGCACTGATCTACCTGAACGACGCGACACGGCACCCCATCACGCTCTTCCTCCGGAACATCGTCCTTGGGGCGACGCTCGCAATCGAGCGGGGCGAAGACATTGACGAAAGCAGCATTGAAGGATTGACCGGCGACGGCATCCGCACGGCATCCATGGCCGTAGTGCTGATCCCCATCATGTGTGTGTATCCGTTTCTGCAGAAACACTTTGTCAAAGGAATTCTCGTAGGATCGCTCAAAGGGTGAGCGACCGGAGCAAAAGGAGAGAGATATGAGGTATCGAACAGTTGTGATGATCGCCGCGCTTGTCGCGATGATTTCTGGTGTGGCGCTTGCGACAGGCGAGTCGGATGCTGTTTCTGACGATGGTCCCGTCGAGATCAGCTTTATGTTCTCGGACGGTGACAACTATCCGTACCGGAGCGATTGGTGGGCGCTTCAAGAAGTGGCGCGTCGTGGAGGCGTGACTCTGGCGATGGAGCCCGTTCCCGGATCGGACTATCAGACGAAGCTGCAACTCGTGTTTGCATCAGGGGAAGTGCCGGACGCGGCGAGTGCCGGTCTGGACGCGACGCAGACCTACGCACCCCAGGGACTGGTGCTGCCACTCAGTGACTACACCGAGTTCACGCCCAACTTCATAGAACTGGTGGACCTCTGGGGGATGGGAGGGGATCTCGATCAGATCACGCTGGACGACGGGAAGTACTATCTCTTCCCGGAAGCATCCGAGGTAGGCGTGCAGAAGGAGGGGTGGATCTACCGTCAGGATCTCCTTGAGAGGTTCGGGATGGACGTGCCGGCCGACCTTGCTGAACTCAGGACGTTTCTCGAACGCGCCCGCGAGGACAACCCGGACTCACTCGGCTACACATCTACCGCGGGGCTGCCGCGGGTCATTGCCCACTTCGGGCTCGCCTACGGACTCAAGGTGGGGTTCTCCAACGGACCTGGGTACATGCTCGACGAGTCGGGAGAGTGGTTCCACGCGCCAAGCACTGATCGCTACCGGGAAATGCTCGCCTATCTGCGGGATCTCATGGCCGATGGCCTGATGGATCCTGAGATCTTCACGCAGACTGCCGCTCAGCTCAACGCCAAGGTCTACGGCGGCAACATCGCCGTTGTGCATCATTTCTACGCCGGCGCAAACAGGTATACGCGAAACGGCAGAGAGCAGGTGGGCGATTTCTTTGAGATGCACACCGATTTCCCACCAGCGGGTCCGTACGGCC
>JANQQY010000695.1 GCA_028284845.1 Spirochaetales bacterium | reverse complement strand
GGGCATCCGAGAACCGGGGGTGATTCTCGACTTTGGCTCCATCATCAACGCCTATGTCGAACTCGACCTTGAGGGACCGCCCGGCGCACGCCTCGAGATTGGATATGCAGAGCGACTTCTGGACGGTGAGTTTTCGAACGTCATTGAGGGCCAGTTCGCAGACAGCGTCACGGTCGGAAAGTCACGAGTGGTCTGGCGAGCCTTCGCCTGGAAGGCATTTCGGTTTCTTCGGATTCGTGTCCGAGACGCCTTCTCGCCGCTGATCGTCCACGATCTCCGGGCGATCGAAACACGCTACCCCTTCGCTACCCACGAAGGCTTCGCCTCAGACGACGCGGAGTTAAGCGCGATCTTTGAGATGTGTAGATACACAACGCACCTTGCCTGCAACGAGTACATCACCGACACACCCTGGCGCGAGCAGGGGCAATGGTTGGGCGACGTATCGGCGGTGACACTCGGATCTATCTACGCCTGCTTCGGCGATACGGCACTCGCGAGAAAGTTCCTGACGCAGTCGGGAGCGACGCAGTATCCCACCGGCTTTCTGGGCAACATGACAAACACCTACAGCGCGCTCTGGCAGGGCGTCTTGCCGGACTTCTCGCTCTGGTGGCTGATGGCGTTACGCGACTACTACCGCTATACCGGCGAGACCGAGATCGTCCACGCGCTTTACGGAGTCGCCATCCGACTCGTCGAGGCGGTCCTCGCCTACCGGGGCGATGACGGCCTGATCACCGACATGCCCTATCACGTCTTTATTGACTGGGCCGACGTCGGAACCACCGGCACAAGCGCGGCGTTCAACGCCATCGTAATGGGCGCTCTTGAGGCGATGGAAGAGTTGGCGGCGGTGCGTGGCGACCAGTTCATGGCCGACCGGAGCGTAGCGGCAAAAGCCAAGATTGCGGAGAGCTTTGACAAGACCTTCTGGATCGATGACGAGTCGTTGTTCGCGGACAACGTCGACGCCAACGCGGGCGTTGAACGATTCAGCGAACACAGCAATGCCGCCGCAATCGCCTTTGGGCTGAGCACAAGGGACCAAACGGACTCGATCATCGAACGGCTCTGGGCACGCGGAGACCATTTTCTCGCCGGCACCAACAACGGAGTCACGGAGGCAAACCCCTTCTTCACCGCAGTCATCCTCAAGGCGCTCACGGTGAGCGGGCGTCAAGACGTCGCTCTGCGCCTGCTTCGCGACCGCTGGGGCAGACGGATGGTCAACCAGGGATCCTCATCAACGCACGAGGAGTGGAGCGTGCATGGGAGCTGGCGATCGGGCGAGTTCACGCCGATCATCCGCACGATGTCTCACGCTTGGAGCGCGGCTCCGGCCCAGTGGCTCGTCCAATCACTCGCGGGAATAGAGATTCTCGAACCGGGGTGCGCGGCGATTTGTGTTCGGCCGGCAAAGACCGACTTCACATGGCAGGTTGAGTTTCCAACGCCTTACGGGAGCGTGAGAGTCGATTGGAACGGATCATCAGCGACGGTTCAATCACCGGATGGTGTTCGAGTTGAGCGATGAGGAATCGAGTACCTCTCGAAGTTGAGTCACTTCGGCCTCGTCCCAGTCAACGACTCGGTCTTGAAGCGCGGCCGCCTGGAAGGCGACCCAGTCGGAACTCCTGGGGACATTTGAGAGCCTGAACTCGTCGAGCGAACCGTTGATCGACCGGCCGGCGCCCCACGCCTCGCCATTGCCGATGATCAGATCGAAATCGACATTTGATTCGAGTTCCAACGATCCCGCGAACGAATTCCGGTTTGTATCGCCCCGTTCAATCCCGTTGCGAAAGGATCGCACCTCACCGCCGGAGCTGCTTCCGTTCCAGACGACCGCCCCGATCTTCCAGCCGTCGGACCCAAGACCGTAGTCCCTGAACTCGGCAAACATATCTCGATCCTGGCTCGCTTCCGCGCCGGCGGGTATGGTCTGGAAGTTCTGTTCGAACTTGAGCATGTCGCTCCCTGGTGGGACCTGGAGTCGAAGCCGGACACCGTTTTTGAAGAAGAGAAACGAAGAACCAAAGTCGTCGCCGGGGTCGGTGATGAACTCCGCGGTGATCGCCTCCATGTTCGAAAGCGATGGCGAAGAGGGCACCCGGAGGCCGGCAAATTGAGCGTTGTTTGTGGCAAAGGTCACGCCCTTCCCAACAAACCCATCAATGGAGTCCGGCGCGGAAAGCTCATCAGGATCGGACACCATGGTGGTTGTGTGGTTCTCGAACGAGGTGGAGTCACGAAACGGCGGCACGCCCTCGGCGAAGTGATAGACGGCGACATACCCGTTTGACCAGACCTCCTGCGGCGTGTACTCCTCCGGCGCGTCCCAGCGACCGTAGGTCAGACGCAGCAGCGCTCCGTCGTCGCCTGGATCAACCCTCGGCACCCTGACCCAGAGGATCGATCTCCCCTCAGAGTCCCAGCTCTCGATCTCAAACGGAAGACGCTCGCCGGTTGTCGCCTCGGAAATCTCGATATCGAGCCCATCCCGCCGGATCGCTCCGTAATCGACCCGATCCGATGTCAGAAAGAGCGGAATGGGAACGTACTCCTCAGCGCTCGAGAGCGGAGCGCCGGACGAATCGACGCCGCTCACCGGTAGGATGACCTCGTAGGCCCAACTGAATTCGCCCAGGCGCAGCGCTATCGAGTCAAACAGCCCGGAGACGGAGCACCCCGAAAGACCCAATGTCCCAAAAACGAGAGAGGCGAGGATGGCGCACCGCGTAGGACGTGACATTGAGGCCCAGAAGGTATCACGCCGGGTGACGGGCTACAGAGTCTTCCTCATCCGAATGCCAACTTTGAGTGTCTCATTCACCACCACCGGAATCAGTGCGAGTCCGACAGCGATTCCCCAGTCAACGGGGACGAGCGGAAAGACCTCAAAAACGCCGGCCACAGCGGGTATGGAGATCACAAGGAACTGGAGCAGCGCGCCCACGCCCAGGGCGAGCCAGAGCCAGCCGTTCGTAAAAATGCCGACTGAGAAGATGCTCCGGTTTGGATCACGGATATCAAAGGCATGGAAGAGCTGACTCAGCGCAAGCACAACAAAGGCGAGGGTCCGTGCATGCTCGAGTGAGTTTGGATAGAGCCTCTCCCCAATCCGGAATGCGGCCAGGGTGATCGCGCCTATCACGATCCCGTTGAGAATCACGCTGAAGCCGGTCCCGCCGGCAAAGATGCTCTCCGCCGGATCGCGCGGTCTGCGCCTGAGTGCGTCTGGATCGCCAGCATCCATCCCAAGACCAAGTGCAGGAAGGCTGTCGGTAATGAGGTTCACCCAGAGGAGATGAATGGGCAGCAGGGGCGATCGCCACCCAATCAAGATCGCCGTGAAGATCGCTACGATCTCACCCATGTTGCATGAGAGCAAGAAGGTGATTGACTTCTTGATATTGGCGTAGATGTTGCGGCCGGCCTCAATCGCGCTGACAATCGTCTTGAAGTTGTCATCCGTGAGCACGATATCACTCGCGCCCTTCGCCACATCGGTGCCGGTGACCCCCATGGCCACACCGATGTCGGCAGCCTGGAGACTCGGCGCATCGTTGACCCCGTCGCCGGTCATACTAACCAGATGTCCATTCGCCTTGAATGCCCTGACGATCCGTACCTTGTGCTCCGGGCTGACCCGCGCAAACACACGAATACGTGCGGCGCGTTCGGTCAGTTCGGCGTCGTCGAGCCTGTCGAGCTCACTGCCACTCATTGATTCAGACCGATGAGTTGCGATTCCAAGCTCACGCGCTATGGCAAGCGCGGTGTTCTGGTGGTCGCCGGTGATCATAACGGGGGTGATGCCGGCGCGCTTGCAGGCGGCGATCGACTCTTTGACCTCAAGGCGCGGGGGATCGATCATCCCACCCAGGCCAATAAATGTGAGATCGTTCTCGATCGGCACTCCGTCGATCTCCGCCGTAGGGATTGTCCTGCGCGCAGCGGCGAGGACGCGGAGTGCCTGGTCGCTCAGGTCCGCGGATAAAACTGCTATACGGGATCGGTCCTCATTGGTGATCTCCCGTTCACCGGCGCTCGTGAGAATGCGATTGCAACGTGGAAGAAGAGAGTCGAGCGCTCCCTTGGTGTGCACCTGAGCGCTTCCGTCCTCGAGCCCAACCGTGCTCATCATTTTCCGATCCGAGTCAAAGGGACGCTCGGCGATTCGTGGTTGAGCCGAGAGGACCGAGTCCTGGAAAATGCCGTGGGAAGCGCCGACCTGAAGAAGCGCGATCTCCGTTGGGTCGCCGGTGGACTCTCCAACGGCGGCGCTGTAGGTAGCGTCGTTGCAGTGGACGATCGTTTCCAGGAGGAGACGGTGCATTGGATTGTCCGCGGTCATTTGATCCGTTCCCAACGGTTCCTCGTCGCCGGCGAGGAAGGTTGTCACGGTCATTCGGTTCTGCGTGAGTGTCCCGGTCTTGTCGGAGCAGACAACCGTGACGCTACCAAGCGTCTCAACGGCGGGGAGCCTCCGGATGATCGCGTTCTTCTTGCTCATCTGCTGGACGCCGATCGCAAGGACGACGGTCACGATTGCCGGTAGACCTTCCGGGATTGCGGCGACCGCGAGGCTGACGGCTGTCAGAAAGAGCTCCAGAAGGGGATCCGCTGCGTGACCGCCTCCAATCGCCCCCGCTCCGGCAAGCAGGCGGATCAGCCCAATGCCAAACATGATCGCGCAGAGGCCAAGGATCAGGAAGCCGAGAAAACGACCAAAGCGCTCCAGTCGGTGCTGAAGAGGCGTGGTTTCCGGGAGATCGTCGGCGAGCATGTCGGCAATTTTGCCGAGTTCGGTCCTCATACCGGTGCCCGTGGCGATCCCGACCCCACGACCGTAGGAGACGGAAGTAGAGGCAAATGCCATGTTCACCTGATCGCCAAGAGCGACACCGTCGCGTGCGAGGACCTGGTTGGCATCCTTCTCCACCGGCACCGACTCGCCGGTGAGGGAGCTCTCT
>JANQQY010000684.1 GCA_028284845.1 Spirochaetales bacterium | reverse complement strand
GTCGTTTGAAGTCGGCGGCAACAGAGTTGTAGACGTATCCGAGTTCCTGCATCGCCGCGGTGACTCGGTCCCGGGTCGCCGGGCGCACAATCTCGGGCGAGTGCAGGACGCGCGACACGGTGGCCTTGGAGACCCCCGCCCTCTGAGCAACCGCACCCATGGTGCTTGGCTCAGGATCGTGCGCACGCATCAGCTCTCTCCGTCACGTCCCGATAGCACGGAGCGCCCGTTCGGCCGCCTCATACGATGGAATCGGCCCGTCGACGGCCTCAAGGGCTTCCTCCAGCTGCTGCTCGTTACTCATTCCCGTAATAATAGCAGGCACGTTGGGTAGGCTGAACGGGAATCGCAGGCCGAATCCCGTGACGTCTTTCCCTAGTTCGTCGCCAAACTCTTCTCGTAGACGATCAAGGCGCTCAAAGAATCGATCGAAATGGGGCTGGCGCAATCGATGATCGCTTGGAAGCGAATCTCGATCGCTTAGGCTTGTGGTGAGGACGCCGGCCGCAAACGGTTGAATGGGAAACAAGTCGAGACCGAGCTCGCGGAGCTTGGGGTAGTACTCCGCCATACGGAGGTCGAGCGCGTTAAAGCCGTGAACCGCGAAGTCAAAATCGCCCTGCTCAAGCATCGCCTTATGGAGGTTCAATGTGTTTCCCTGTCCGCCCAGGTAACTCACCTTCCCCTCGTCTCGAAGCTTGCCAAAGACCTCCCGCGCGGCCGGCAGCAGCTCTGGAAGAAGGGGCAAGAAGGCCTCCTCATCTGCCTTATAGGTCGTGTCCTTGAAGAGGAACTGCACAAAGGCGATGTGATCGGTGTGGAGCTCACGGAGGGCGTCCTCCACTTGGCCACGAAACTTCGCAGCGCTGAATCGGCGCTCATCACCAAGGTCAGGGACAACCACCTTGATCATGTGTACAAGATCGTTCCGCATTGGATGATCCTTCAGCACACGGTCGGCGAGCCATCGCGTGTCGTACTGGAAACTCGAATGGATAAAATTGATGCCTCGGTCGAGCGCCAATCGCATCGCGCGCTCCCCGCGTTTTGAGCGGTCACTGTAATCGCCTGCCTGGTCGGCAAACCGCATTGTCCCAAAGCAAATCCGGGACAGTTTCTCGATCTCCTTGTAGCTCGTGTATCGCATCGCCAGCGCTCCTTGCAGAAATGTAATCGATTACATTACGATTGCGCAATGGCGGCTGTCCGGGATCGAGCGGCGGATGATCGCCCGGAAGGAGATGCAGATGGCTTCAGCCCTGAAAGATGAGACTCTTGTCATGCCCACGGTCGAAACGCGAAAGGTCGGGGAATCCCGCGACCACGATCCGGTCTTGTTCGGCGCGGTCTACTACCGGCGCACGGCTCCACCAAGAACAGACTGGGAGCGCGACTACAAGCGGGCTGTGGCTGACGGCCATCGAACATTTCGGCACTGGTTCACATGGAACGCCATCAGCCGAGGGCCGGGAGAATTTGAATGGGAACCCTACGATGAGCAGCTCGACCTGGCTGCGAAGTACGGAATCAGGACGGTGATTGCCGAGTTCATCCAGGACGCGCCGGAATGGTTGTACAGAGATCACCCGGAGGCCCGATGGGTCACGATCGACGGCGTGCCCCGATCCAGCGAGTACCATCGGGCCTGCGCGACCGGCGGACTTCGTAGCATGTGCCTCGATCACCCGGTGGTAGAGCAGCATGCCGAGGAGTTCTTGAGGGCACTCGCAACTCGCTACAAGGACCACCCGGGGCTCTATGGGTACGACCTCTTTAATGAGTACTCCCTGCATCGAACCTCGTTCCGGTGCTATTCGGACGCAACGCGAGACCGTTTTGTAGAGTGGCTCAAAGAGAAGTACAGATCGATTGATGAGCTGCGAGAAACCTGGTTCCGCTACAGCCTCAGGTCGTGGGACGATATCGAGATTCCCAGGCAGGAGGAGTCGTACCCGGACTTCTACGATTTCCTCGATTTCACCAACGACAACGCCGAACGATCCCTTCAATGGCGAAAGCGCATCGTAGAGGAGTGCGATCCAAACCACCTCATCATCGTCCATGGTGAGGGCAACGCTCAGAACGATATCGCCCCGGTCGCGGCCGACGATTGGAGGGCTGCGAGAAACGTCGAGGTGTACGGATACTCACACGGAATCATGAGCGAGAATGCTGACGCGCTTATGGTGGGCGACGTCGTACGCGCTGCCAGCCGCGGCAAAGAGTTCTGGCACGCCGAGAGCCCCGGATTCGGAACCTGGACCAATCGATCTCCCAAGATCCCGCCCAAGGTGAATGTCGACCGGCCTTCAATTCCGGAAGAGATCCGAATCGATTGCCTCATGAGCCTCGCCGCGGGCGCACGTGGATACATCAACCCCAGGTGGCGCCCACTGCTCGACGGCCCGTTCTTCGAGGCATTCGGTTGGTACGGAAGGGACGGCTCTCCCACGCCTCGGTCGGAGATGGTAAGCGACCTCGCGAAGTGGGCAAACGATCCGGCGATCGCCGATCTCTGGGAAGCGCGGCCGGTGCGGGGGCAAATTGGGTTACTCATCGTGGAGGAGGCACAGGCGTTCGGGTATGCGACCTTCGGAGACGAGGGGACAACGGGGGGATCGACATCCGTCTACGCAAAGTGCTGGGCCGGCGCGTACGATGCGTTCCGGGACTCGAGCATCCAAGCTGATGCGGTCCGTCTCCCAAACATCGGTGAGTATCCAATGCTCTACGTGCCCTTCCCGGTGGCGCTCACCGACTCAACGATCGAGACCATTACGGCCTATGCACATGCGGGCGGGACGGTGGTCTTCGAAGGGTGTCCCGGTTACATGAGCAGCCATGGCCACCTCGAACCGACGCAACCCCGAGCCGCACTCGCCGACGCGGTAGGTTGGAAGGAGACGAGTTCACACCTGGGCCCGGATAGATGGAACGATCTCCAGGTGCACACCGATCGAGGAACGATCAAGGGAGCCATCTATCGCCAAACCTACTCGGCTCCGGCAGGTGAAGTGATTGGGAGCTACGACGACGGGGCCGCTGCGATCGTCAGTCACGCCTTTGGTGCCGGCCGGGTGATCACGGTTGGCACAATGCCCGGGTATGCCTATCGAACCGCCCCGGATGAGCCGACCCGGCGTTGGTTTGCATCGCTCCTCACCAAGACGAACGCTGTGCCCTACGTTCAGGTACCGTTCAACACCGGAATCACCGTCCGAGTGCACGCGGGGGTTGACGACGTCTTCCTCTGGATCCTCAACAGATCTCACGTGGATCAACGAGCCCTCGTTCGACTCGATCCCGATCTCTTTGACGCGACGACGGTTGAGGTCAGACGCGGCTCAAACGCATCACTCGGCGAACAGGGAGTGGTCGAGGCCGATGTCCCGGCACGCGATGCAGCAGTCATCCGAGTAGTGGGACGTGGGAAGTGACGAGAGAGTTGGACACGCCCGCGCTTAGGAGTGCGATATGGGAGTAGTAAAACCGAGCGTTCCGCCGTCAGGCTGGAACAGCTTTGATTGCCTTGGGAGCGTCGCGACTGAGGAGTCGATCCTCGCCAACGTGGAAGTCTTTAGAGAACGCCTCGCGCCCTTTGGGTACGAGTACGTTGTCCTTGATACTGGCTGGTACGGACTCTTCGAGCGAGATCCCGGAGCACGATTCGCGTTTGGACGGCATGCACCGGATGTGCTCCTTGACGAGTTTGGGCGCCTCATCCCGGCGCCCGTGAACTTCCCGAACGGACTGGTGCCCATCATCGACCGGGCGTACGAGTACGGACTCAAGTTCGGGATTCACATCATGCGAGGCGTACCTCGCAAGGCTGTGAGTAAACGACTTCCGGTGCTCGGGACCAATGTGACGGCCGCGGACATAGCAGATCCGGAGAGTATCTGCCTCTGGTGCGACTACAACTACGGCATCGACATGGACAAGCCGGGCGCCCAAGAGTATTACGACAGCTACATCGCGATGCTCGCGGAGTGGGGAGTCGATCTTATCAAAGCCGACGACATTGTCCCCTATCCAAGGGAAATCGAAGCAGTGGTGAAGGCGATCGAATCATCCGGCAGAGAGATGGTTCTCAGCCTCTCGCCTGGAGGAGAGGTCAGGTTCGATGATCTTGAGGCCTATCAGAAGGCATCGATGAGCCGCATCACGAAGGACATCTGGGACGATCGAACCGACCTTGCGATTGGATTTGATCGCTGGCGCCTCGCTGAGAAGAGCGACGCTCCGGGCTTCTATCCGGATCTCGACATGATTCCGTTCGGAATGCTCTCAGTCTGGCGCGACGCCGATCAGGCAACCGATCCGGGCGAGGATCTCCTCCATGGCAAGGGAACCAAACGGCTCTCCCGCTTCACGCCGGCACAAAAGCGAACGTTTATCGCCCAGCGCGCCATCAGTGCGTCGCCTCTCTTTATGGGTGGCTACCTGCCGGACACGGACGAAGCGTCCTTTGAGCTGCTCACGCATCCCGGAGTGCTTCGGTGCAACAGAAGCTGCTCCATGGGACATCGGCTGGCGAAACGGAAGAGCTGGCAGCTCTGGTTCGCTCCCGCGAGGGAACCATCCGCCAGTGACGGGATTGTTGGCTGGTTCGGGGTGTTCAACACGAGCGCAAACCCACTCGTTTGCGACGTTCCGCTCAGCCTGATCCGGCGAGCGATTGCATCTGAAGAGTCGTGGCGCGGCGGGATGTACGACCTCTTTGGCGACAGAGAGATTCCTGTTCACAATGAGAGATTCAGAGTTGAGCTCTCAGCAGACGATGTGCTCTTCGCTGAGGTCCGCGGATAGGGCTTGGGTGAAGCCCACGGCCGCGCTACCCCTCCGCGGCAAGCTCCTTCATCTCCGCTGAGATTCGAAGGTGGTAGGGGCTGGGAATGGGGCCCTCAAGGAGCGGGTCGTTCGTGCTCTGCATCCAAGCCGCGAGTCGTTGCTTTAGTTCCAGGCGAAGCCCGTCGGAGGCGGGGTCTTTCACGAGGTTGTTGGACTCGTCAGGGTCGTGCTCCAGGTCGTAGAGCTCTTCTCTCTGATCTTTCTTGATTGGGAAGCGGAACCAGTTGTAGCGGGGCGCGGTGGCAATCCGAACGTCGTAGAGAGTCTGGGCATCAAAGTTGAGGACGTACTTGTATCTCTGGGTCCGGAGAGCGCGCATGGGATCGTAGTTGTCGTGGTAGATCTTCTCGAAGTAGACAGCGGGATCAGAGTCGGTCGCCGGAACGTCGGGCACCCCGCCTGTGACGTCCCCTCCGGCAGAGGGGCTACCGCCGTCGCGAAGCATCGGAACGAGAGACCTCCCGGCACAATCGTCCGGCACAGCGATACCACAACTCTCCAGGAGCGTGGGGTAGAGGTCGACATGGCTCACGAGCCGCTCCTCCCGGACGCCGGATGACCAGCCGCCGCCGGTCCAGGCAGCAAAGAGGAAGACCTCAACGCCGGGGTCAAAGAGCGTGCCCTTGGCCCGCGGAAAATCGATGCCGTGGTCGGTTGTGAAGATGAGAATCGTGTTTTCGAGCGCCCCGTTCGCCTCGAGCGCGTCCAGTACCTCGCCTACACCAGCGTCGAGCGTGTTGATCGCACCCTGCTGCTCCGACATCTCGGCATCAATCTCTTCGCTCTCTATGAGGTACGGCGCCTTCCACACGCCTCGATCGCGGAAGGGCCTACTCGTCTTGGACCACTCGCGATGGGTATCCTGGCAGCCGATTTGAAGATAGAAGGGACGTTCTGGCGCCGCATCGCTGGGCGTCCGGCTCCCAGCCGGCTCACGCCGCTGTGCCAGCCAATCGTCGATCTCGCGGCCGGCACCGGCGAGCGGGAGCCCGCCGTTGTGCCAATCGCCGCTACCGTGAAGCGACCGTTCAAAGCCCGCGGACCAGAAGTCGTGCGTCTCGTGCTCGAACCCGCACAGCACGCTCTCGTACCCCGCCTCTCGAAAGACCCGGGCGAGGTGGCGTTCCTTCCGCACAAGATCCCACCCGCCGAGGGTATCACTCGGCAATCCCATCATTCCGTTCTGGTGAGGAAAGAGCCCAGTGAGAAGCGCGGAACGCGCCGGCGCGCAGAGCGGCGTCGTGCAAAAGGCGTTGTCGAAAGTGGTCCCCATCTCGGCGAGCCGGCCGAAGTTCGGCGTCTGAACGGTATCGTGACCGTACTGCTCAAGGAATCGCCCGCTGTCGTGGCTGATGAACACCACCACGTTTGGCCGAACACTACTCATCGTTACCCTCCATCGACGCCCCAGCGGCCGCTACGGACCCAACATGTTGCTCGTCTACCACGGTAACCCGCGCGCTCGTTGTCCCGCTCATCTTATATCCAATCCGAGACGCCCGAGCCTCTATCAGAAGCTCTCCCGCAGGAAGTACAACCGGCGCACCGTAGAGAAGCCACGAACTGAGCTCGTAAACGTCTCGAGCCTCGCGCGGTCTGATCCGGTACTCAAGGGATGATCCCTGGGTACCGGGGTGGAGCTGCAGAAGAGTCGGACCATGCATGGGCTCTGTGGGCACCGGGGCGGTCTTGTCGGTGCCGTATCGATCGGGACCCAAGAAGATGAGTCGAGGCGCGATCGTCTCCGGCTGTTCCCCGTCCGGATACCAGCTGCGATACATCACGTCCTCCGGTATCTCTCCCATGTCGCCCACATCGTTTCGCCATTCGTCGAGTGCGGCTCGCATCCGGAGGAGCGTCTCCTCGTGATGAGGATCGTCGGCGAGGTTGGTCAGCTCGTGAGGGTCAAGCTCAAGATCAAAGAGCTCCTCCGGCGGCCGAGAAGCAGCGAAGAGGCCGGACTGCTCGGGCGTGAGGCTCCCCTCACTATGCAACCGAAGAAGCTCCTGGAAGATCGGATGAGAGTTTCTATAGGAGTTCCAGCCGTGAAAGCTCGTCTCAGGGTGGAAGTGACGAACGTACTTGAACCGAGAGTCGCGAACCGCACGGACCATGTCGTGCATCTCATCGTAGCGGTCTCGCGACGCGTAGACGTAGCTTCGTGGCGAGCGGCGCTCAATCCTCGGCCCATCCGGGAGCCGCGGAACATCAAGAAAGGAGGCGCCTTGAATGTGCCG
>JANQQY010000682.1 GCA_028284845.1 Spirochaetales bacterium | reverse complement strand
TCGCGGCCTCCGGTCGTCGGTACGGCGTCGAGGCGGCCGATCTTCTCTGTGCGAGAGACCAAGGTGCTTGCCCTGGCTCTCGTCAGCCACCAGAAGCTCATCAGAAACGGCAGCCGTTGGGATCTTCATTCCAATCAGCTCTTCGATCGCAGGAAGGCCAAGCACAAATCTCTCGCACGCAAGCGAGACCGCCCGTCCTTCCTTTCCGGCGCGTGCGGTCCTGCCAATCCTGTGGACGTAGGCCTCCGGATCCTCCGGGATGTCGTAGTTGACCACGAGGTCCAGATCGTCAACGTGGAGGCCACGCGCCGCAACGTCGGTTGCCGTCAGCATGTTGATCTCGCCGCCCTTGAGCCGATCGATGATCGAGAGTCTCTTCTTCTGCGGCAGGTCGCCAATCAGAAATTCACAATGGTAGCCGTTGTGGCGCAACTTTTTGGCGACGATCTCAGTTGCGCGTTTGGTATTGCAGAAGATGATGGCGTTCTTTGGCTCTTCCTTCTTCAAGACACCAAGCAGAAGTGAAAACTTCTCATCTTTCGCGACGTGATAGAGCTCCTGCTCAACGGTGTCGACGGTCATGTGCTCAGGCTCAATCTCGATCTCCGCCGGTTCGTTCATGAACTGGTAGGAGATATTCCGAACGCTCACGCTCAAGGTCGCGCTGTAGAGCATCGTTATTCGCTCCGTGCGAGGTCTCGTTCGGCGCATCATCTTCCGGATATCGGGATAGAAGCCCATGTCGAAGAGTCGGTCGGCCTCGTCAATCACAACGATTGCCATGTCTCGAAGATCGAGTTTCCCCGACTGCGAGAAGTCGAGAAGGCGACCGGGCGTACCAATGACAAGTTCGACACGATCGGCGAGGTCTTTCTCCTGCTTTACATAACCAACACCGCCGTAGAAGCAGCCGGTCCGTTGTGGCAGGTACTTCCCAAGGGCCTTCGCGTCGTTCTCTATCTGAACGGCAAGCTCACGCGTGGGTGCAACCATCAGCGCACGCGTGTTTTTGTAGCGCTCGTTGGTATTCATGAGTTGGAAGATGGAAATCAAGAATGCTGCGGTCTTGCCGCTGCCGGTCTGGCTCTGGACTGTAACGTCTCTACCCTGAAGGGTGTGCTCAAACGTATTCGCCTGGACATCTGTGCACATTGTGAATCCCAGGTCGTCGATACCCCGTTGTAGGTCGGGGTGGAGGTTTAGTTCAGTGAACTGCATTGACCCCAAGGTACGAAAGTACCCTGAGGTCGTACAGATTAGCGCCGTCGGCCAAAAAGCCGGAGTAGAAGCAGGAAGAGGTTCACGAAATCGAGGTAGAGCCGAAGGGCACCCATGATCGCGTACTTCTGGCCCTCCTCGGTGTCACCATAGCCGGCAAGCGCCATCTCCTTGATCCGTTGCGAATCGTAGGCGACCAGCCCGGTGAAGATGAGGACCCCGGCAAAGGTGATCAGCCAGTAGAGCCCTTCGCTGCGGAAGAAGAGGTTCACCAGAGTGGCAATGAGAAAGCCGATCAGCGCCATCCGAAGCCAGTGCCCGAATCGCGTCAAGTCGGTCTTCGTGAAGAACCCGACAAGCGTCATCGCCCCAAACATGCCTGCCGTCACAAAGAAAGCCTGGGCCACAACCGCCTCGGTATAGACGAGGAAAACGGCGCCCATCGTTAGCCCATTGAGAATTGCGTAAACAATAAACGTGGTAGTCGCGGCGCTGATTGTCATCGTTTGAATGCGGGAGGCCAACCACATCACAAGCAGCAGCTCACCAATGATGAGTCCAAAAAAGACGATCGGAGAGCTAAAGATGACCCGTTGAAGACCGGGACTCCGTGCCACCGCGAGCGCGACAAACCCGGTAACCGCCAGTGCGGCGGTCATCCACCCATAGACCTGCTGAACAAAACTACGGACGCTCGCATCTGCGCCTTGCGCCCCATATGCATCTGCCATTACAGCTCCTTTCTCCTCTCTTCTATAAGAATAGCGTAGTGAGGCGCAGTCGGAAATTGACAACCTACCGCGGGAGCCGTACGGTGGATTTATGAACACGTTCGCTCAGACGAAGGTGAAGATCGGTGATCGGCTTGGGAAGACCATCGGGAAGCGGAAGACGCTCCTGATCGATATGGGGCGAGCGCTGATAGAGGAAGGTGCGCTCCCGGAGAAGGACCCCTTCCCCGCGCTCGTGAGTGAGGAAGGAGCAGCCGCGACCGCAATCGCTGAGATTGAGGGTCAGCGCGACCGCATCTCGTCTATAGTCGCTCGACTCGACGGCATCAAACAGACGCAAAACGACATGGGTCAGCGGCAAAAGGCGATCGATTCCGAACTTGAGCCGAAGTATCGCGAGATCGGGACCGAGGCATTTCGCGTGTTCCGGGACAATCCCCTCATTGACCAGGAGTATGCCGAGATCTTTCGAGCTCTGCTGGAATCGCACGAGGAAACGAGAAACCTGGAGCGTGATCTTCAGACCGCGAACGCCGAACTCGCGGACAAGAACTTCCTTGAGAAGGTGGTAGTACGTGGACGCGTCATCGTCCTCAGGAACAGGCTCGCGATCAAGGAAGGCCAGCAGCGGCGGATGTATACGGACGCCGGGAGACAGATTGCCGGAACCGATTTCGTTCGGACCATTGGGGATCCGGCGCTTGATGAGGCGGCCGCCCCTTTTCTCGAGCTGATCGAAGAGTCAAAGAGGCTGGTCGCAGAATCGGGAGTCCTTGAAGATGAGCGGAAGTCGCTCGCGTCTGAGCTAACGACCCTTGGGGTTGAGCGCAAGGCGGATCATCGCCTTGCCGAGTTGAACAAGGAGCTCCGCGAGGCAGAGGCCAAGCATCATGACGCTCTCATGGCTCTTGCCCGCTCCGCACGAGAAGCAAAGCTCGACTCGGAATCAATAGCATCTCGCTCGGAGGATCTCAACGATGTTGAAGCGGAGATCGAGCGCGACCAGGTGCTGATCGAACGGCTGGAGAAGGCGATCGAGGCTGGGCGCGTGCAGGCGGACATCGATCAGCTCACGGCCCAGATCGAGCGAAAGAGGCAGCAGATCGCGTCGATCGAAGCCGATATCGAGCGACTTGAGAAGCGGAGAAACGATCTTTCGGAGACCGAGAAGCAACTCGAGGCTGAGCGAGGATCGCTCGACGACCTGACAGACCTCGAGCTGTAGCGATGCTAGAGGACTTCCTCGGTTCGCACTGAGATCACCGTCTCACCGAGCGGGGCGGGCCGTGTCACGACGAGCTCGTAGGAGATGCCGGCCGTCAGGGCCACGCGGACCGTTCGAGAGAGCGCGACCTTCCCCATGTTCGTTGCCACAACGTTGCCGTCTTCAGACTCAATCTGCAGCACAAGATCCTCAACGGGAGACGCATCCACGGTGATGTCAAAGACGGCGTCCCGCTGGGAACCGAGCCGCAATCGCACCTCTTGCTGCTGAAGCCTAAAGGCACCGTTGGCCGGAAGAACCTGACTCTCCGATCCGGCGAGTAATGCGAGTTGTTCGGTCGCTCCTCCAACGTCGATCGTCCCAATCTGGCCCCCTCGAAGCACTACCGCAACGCCGCGATCGTGCCAGGCAGTCGCAGCCGTTCGTATCCCGGGCAGCGCCGCCCTCGAAACAACTCGTCCGTCTTCGGGATCGAGGCTCACGAGAGCGCCGGCGGCGTCCGTCGCAATAGCGACGCCTGGCAAGACGAGCGGAGCGCCGGCGAGGTCATCGCCGAGTTCAACGTCCCAGAGCCGCTCGCCGTCTCGATCGTAGAGAGCAAGCACGCCGTCGCCGGACGAAACGAGAACCCGGTTGGAAATCCATGAGGGACTCTCCAGCACGGGAGAGAGTGCGGAGGGGAACTGACCCATGCGAGCACCGGTCGGATCAAAGATGGTAACCTCGCCGTCAACGGAGGCAACGGCGAACGCCGGCTGAGCGGCATTCGCACCCGAATGGCTCGTGAGGAGCGACGGACCTGCCTCATACTCGCCGGGCAGTGCGAGCTCCCAGATCGACTCACCGGAGAGCGCGTCGACGGCAAATGCGTCGCCGGATCGAGTCACCCCAAACACCACGCCATCAAAGACCGTTGGATTGCCTGCGATAACGCCCGTGAATCGGGTGGTCCATCGGTTCGTGCCGTCCGAAGCGTTCACCGCGAGGAGAGTTCCGTCGTCAAGACCCAGATAGACACCGCTCTGCGTGGTTACGACGCTACCGGGAATCACTCCTTCAAGCGGCAGCGACCACTGGAAGCTTCCATCATCCGGCGAGACCGACACCAAGGCGGAACCGGTGGTCGCGGCGATCGCCTGGGGGAGGCGCGCCAGCCCGGTAATGGCGCTTGACGGCAACCCCGCGATCGAGGGTACGCGCCACTGCTCTCGCCCGGTCAGGAGATCGAATGCGACGAGATCGCCTCCGCCGGTTCCCACGAAGGCCATATCGTCGCTCGTGACAAGGATCGATGGAGCCAGGAGTGCACCAAGAGCGGTGAACCGTTGAGCGCTCACTCCGCCGGCAACATCCGGAAATTCGGGTGCCGCCCATTCAAAGACGGTCTCCTCGATCTCCTCAACCTGCTCAACGACCGGAGGCGGCGCCGGATCTGCCGATTCGTTACTCCCCGCGACGAGCGCGGGCTGCGATTGATCGCAGCCAACCACGAGGATTGCGGTCAAAGCAAACCCAACCCAGCTCCAAGCACTCCGACATCGGCCGCTCATCGCAGACCTCGTGCATCCGGGCCGGTCACGAGCTCCGCCAATCGTTCGTGGCGGTCGAGTCGGCTGCCAACCTCGTCCACCAGGCCGGTGAACACAATGCCAAAGGAATCACTGAGGCTCTGAAGCACGCCTCGAGGATCAGAATCCTCTCC
>JANQQY010000676.1 GCA_028284845.1 Spirochaetales bacterium | reverse complement strand
GTTTACCCTGGAGGCTCTCGATTGATTGACGAAGTTCCCTCCGCCGCGTCCGTGGCTCTTCCCTGTAGTCTTCCATCCCGCGAGCAGTATATCAGATCCCAACCGCATCGGCAGTCGAGACGCTGACTACTGGTTTCCTTCGATGTGCCGGGTCAAGACATCGACGATTGTCTGGATCGTATCGAGCGGAATGGAGGTCAGCTCGCTCTCGACCTGATCAGCAAGCGCCTGGAGCTCTTGATTGCTCGCCTCGATCTCGCCAATGACGGTTGCGAGACCAGAGAGCTCGTCCGAGACCTCTTTCTGTTGTGCGAGTTCGCGCTCGAGCTCCGCAATCCGTTGGTCGTACTCCTGGCGAAGCGCTTCCTCACGGAGCGCAACCTGCGCATCCACATACCCCGGCGTTGCGATGAAGAGAATCGGCTCGGTCGATTGGCACGCGGCAAACCCAAAGGTCGCGAGCGCGATGAGTGCTCCTCGCCGAAATTTGATAGGTACACGCATAGGTCCTCCTCAGTGTACTTGAACCCCGTTTAGGGGGCGGTTTGTCACCGGTTTCGCCGGCACCTGTCCTTTAGAACCGGCCGGCCGAGCCAACATGATACGCGGCTTCGTTCCAGCGAAGCTCCTTCTTGAATGCCCGGACTGTGGTAGTGGCGTCGATCAACAGGAACTCGATTCCGAGCATTTCGGCGTACATCTCAAGCATGTTTGTTGTGACGCCGGTGCTGAACCCGGTGTGATGCGCGCCCCCGGCGAGAATCCAGCATGTGGCGGCAACCGGAAGCGTGGGGTGAGCCTCCCAGAGAACACGTGCGACGGGCAGTCGCGGAAGATCGGCTGGTTGCGAAACCGCGTGAACTTCGTTGACGATCATGCGGAATCGGGAACCAAGGTCGACGATGGTCGCGTTCAGCGCAGGGCCTGGTTGTGCGCCAAAGACAAGCCGAACGGGGTCCGCCTTCCCTCCAATCGAGAGCGGATGAATCTCAAGCGTCGGCTTCCCCAGAGCGATCGATGGGCAGACCTCGAGCATATGAGCTCCCAGAACGAGATTACCCGACGGGTCCATGTGATAGGTGTAGTCTTCCATGAACGAGGTACCGCCAAGGCCGTCCCCCATGGCTTTCATAACGCGAATGAGTGCTGCCGTCTTCCAATCGCCTTCCGCCCCAAAGCCATAACCCTGGCTCATGAGACGTTGAACCGAGAGCCCTGGTAGCTGGGGTAATCCGTGCAGATCCTCGAACGTTGTTGTGAAGGCGCTGTATCCGTCATTTTCGAGGAAGCGCCTGATTCCACCTTCAGTCCGAGCCTCCGCTCGCAACGACTCCCGCCGTGGCCCATCGGCCCTGAGTTCTGCGGCTACCTCGTACATCTCTTCGTACTCGGAAACCGTTGCATCCACCTCGGTCTCACTAACCTCGTTGACGACTTCAACGAGATCACCCACACCATAGCCGTTCACCTGGTACCCGAATCGTGCTTGCGCAGCGACCTTGTCACCCTCAGTAACGGCGACCTGGCGCATGTTGTCACCAAATCGTGCCACCTTGAGGCTCCGAGTCGCTGTGAGGCCCCGGACTGCCCGCGTCCACTCACCAATCTCTCGGAGTGCGCGGCTATCGCTCCAATGTCCCACCACGATCGTGGGTCGGCGCTGAAGTCGGCTTGTGATAAATCCGAACTCGCGACCACCGTGTGCCGACTGGTTGAGATTCATAAAGTCCATGTCGATTGAGTCCCACGGGATGTCACGGTTGCTTTGGGTGTGGAAGTGCAGGAACGGCTTCTCGAGCGTCAGAAGCCCTTGGATCCACATCTTCGCAGGTGAGAACGTGTGCATCCAGAAGATCACACCGGCGCAGCTCCGATCGGAGTTCGCATCCCGGCACACGTTGGTGATCGCCTCCGGCGTGGTGACGACGGGACCAACGGTAACCTCTGCGGGTATCAGATTAGAGGAGTCCAAGGCCTCTGCGACTCTCTTTGCGTCCGCTGCGACCGTCCTCAGGGTCTCCTCGCCGTAGAGGTGCTGGCTTCCCGTTACGAACCAGATCGTCTCGCTTTTATCGCTCCTCTTCATAATCGCAGCGTACGGCCGCCGCGGGCCGCCGTCAAGGAGACGCGTGGCTTAGTGGTGATGACCGCCCGGTCCGTGCGCATGCCCGTGAAGGATCTCTTCACTCGTTGCTTCCCGGACGTCGTTGACAGTCACGGCAAAATGAAGGTTTTCGCCGGCGAGTGGATGGTTTGCATCGAGGGTTACCTGTTTAGTCCCAAGGTCGATCAACGTGACAATCTGTTTGTTCCCCTCTTTGTCTTCAGTGGCGAACTGCATTCCCAGGGTGAGTTCCTCCTCTGGCATCCGTTCTCGAGGCACCTGAAACACCTTCTCGTCGTCACGCTCGCCATAGCCGTCCGCGGGAGCGACCGTCGTCTCAACACTGTCGCCAACGGCCTTCCCCTCGAGTTCACGTTCCAGCCCCGGCACAATGTTCTCGTGGCCGTGTAGGTAGGCGAAGTCGTCACCCGCCGTCGACTCTTCCAAGACCTCTCCGGCGTCTGACCTCAGCTTGTATGCGATAGTGACGACTCTGTTGTGGCCAACTCTCATCATGGCTCCTTGATCGAAGGGTAGTTATTGCGCGTGCACCAATCAATCCGATGGCGGCCTGGTTGACGTGAGCGGAGCGACGCGCGACCATGCCTGGGTGCGCGAGCCCGGAGTCGGAGCGATCCACCAAATCAGCACGTCGCAGGGCGGTGTGCCAAAGCTTCCCGTACCGGAAGCGTATGTTGGGACGCTCGGCGTTGAGGGTGATGGCCATGCCTACGCAGAGCACGGAGGACCGAATAGGGCACTCTGCCTCTACAGCCTGGAGCGGATCGACGCCTTGCGCTCTGAGGGGCACGAGATCTCGCCGGGTTCCACCGGGGAGAACCTCACCCTCAGCGGGATCGATTGGGATCTCGTCCGACCGGGCACGAGAGTCCATCTTGGTGAGACGGTCATAGCCGAGGTGACGGAGTTCACGGCGCCGTGCAGGAAAATTGCCCGATCGTTTACCAACGGTGAGATCGATCGGATCGATCAATCGGTTCATCCAGGGTGGGCTCGGGCCTATGCTCGTGTCGTGCAGGAAGGACGGATTCGCGTGGGAGACTCTGCTCGAGTGAATCCCGCCCTGGAGGAGGATCTATGTTGAACGGTATTTCGAGTCTTATCAGCCCTGAGCTTCTCAAGATCTTGATGGAGATGGGCCACGGCGATGAGATTGTTATTGGAGATGGAAACTTTCCGGCGGCCAGCATGTCCGCGCGGCTTGTTCGTGCTGATGGACACGCCATTCCCAATCTGCTGGATGCGATTCTGGCCCTCATGCCCCTTGACGACTTCGTGCCCTCTCCAGTTGCGCTGATGGAGGTCGTCCCCGGTGACTCGACAGTTCCGACGATATGGGACGAGTACCGGGCGATTGTCGCGCGAAGGGCAGGGGAAGACGTAGGGATCGAACACGTGGAGCGGTTTGCCTTCTACGACCGCGCCCGTGAGGCGTACGCGATCCTCGCGACCGGTGAGTCGGCGCTCTATGCAAACGTAATCCTCAAGAAAGGTGTGATTCGAAGCTGAGATCGACTCAAAGTTTGCTGTTCAGTTTCCGGAAGTCGGCACCACAGATCAGGCGTAGCATCATCACATGAACAGCAACCGGATGCCAAAGCACGAGACGATGGTTCGTGCGTTCTACGAGC
Source organism: Spirochaetales bacterium (assembly GCA_028284845.1). Lineage (GTDB taxonomy): Bacteria > Spirochaetota > Spirochaetia > DSM-27196 > SLST01 > SLST01. Next base: position 1,090 of record JANQQY010000676.1, on the reverse strand, counting down.
GGGATTCACAGTTTGAGGGAATCTTCTTCACGGGAGTACGATCCACCGGGATATTCTGCCGACCGACCTGTGGCGCCCGCAAGCCAAAGCGAGAGAACGTGACCTTCTTCCCTACGACCGCGGCCGCCCTTGCTGAGGGTTTTCGACCGTGTAAGCTCTGTCGCCCAATGGATATGCCAGGCGAGCCGGCCTGGGTACGTGACCTCATCCTGGCGCTTGAACGAGCTCCAGGACATCTCCTCAGAGACGCGACGCTTCGAGAGCGTGGCTACGATCCGGTACGGGCACGAAGGTGGTTCAAGCGCAACCACGGGATGACCTTTCAGGCGTTCGCGAGGCAGTTACGAATCGCCGCGTCGTATGGAGCGATTCGCCACAAGAGCACGGTCACAGATGCGGCGTTCGATGGGGGCTACGAGTCGTTAAGCGGCTTTGAGGAGACATTTGTGGCTACGACCGGATTCCGACCATCGGAGAGCTCGCGGCGTGAGATTATTGTCCTCACCCGCATTCCAACGCCGCTTGGGCCGATGGTCGCTGCGGCGATACGCGGTGAACTCTGCCTTCTTGAGTTCTCCGACCGACCCATGCTTGAGACACAGCTCAAACGAGTGCAGAAGCGATTTCGAGCGCCCGTCGTCGCGGGTATTGATCCGGTCTTTGATGAGCTTCAGGCGGAGCTCTCGGACTATTTCGGCGGCAACCTGCGTGAGTTCCGCGTCCCACTGGCTCTTTCAGGCACGCCGTTCCAGGAGGCTGTCTGGGCCCAGCTCCGTGCCATTCCCTACGGCCTGACCCGCAGTTACGCGGAGCAGGCGAGTGCAGTAGGACGCCCGGAGGCGGTGAGGGCCGTCGCACGCGCGAACGGTGATAACAGGATCGCGATCATCGTCCCGTGCCACCGGGTCATTGGAAGTGACGGAGCGCTTACCGGCTACGGTGGTGGTCTCTGGCGAAAGCGCCGATTGCTCGAGATTGAGGGCGTGACGGTGGGTGCGTGATATAGTAGCGGCGTGAGCGCCTCCCAGCTGAGCTTCTACCATTCGCTCGAACCGGTTTCGGACTTCCAAGACATCTTTAACCCGGAGCA
>JANQQY010000668.1 GCA_028284845.1 Spirochaetales bacterium | reverse complement strand
TCAGCCCAAAGGAGAATCGCCGGCCACGTCGCTCTGCAGGATAGTTTCGTTCGTGGATAGAGGCGGTGTAGGGCAGGCGGAGCTGAATCAGCATCATCGACGCGAGGATGAGGATAGCAAACCCAGCGGCGCTGTCCACAATCGATGCCGCGGCGAGTGCAACCGAAGCAAGCGCCCCCAAGATGCCTGCAATGACACTCGGTCGCAGTGAGGCACCTGCGAGTGCTGCCGTCACAAACAGTGTTGCCAGCTGACCAATATGCGGAGCCGCCGCGAGAAGACTCTTCAGGAGGTCAGACGCTGAGAAGACTGAGATCGCAATGACCAGCGTCACGGTCTGATGGAAGCTGATCGCGACGCCGTCCGATCCAATACGGATCGAATCCAGGACGAACGTCCTGCGTTCGCGATCTGTGACTGGGACCATTCCGTATCTTAGCAGACCGGGGCGCCTTCCTCCCGCCGCGATTGCTTACCCATGCCTCTGCTTGCGATACTCATGCCATGCGAATGATTCGGATTCCGAAGGTGCTACGAGAAGTCCACGGTGAGGAGGCGCCGCTCTTTGATGTCGTCTTCTCCTGGGTCGCCGCGATCGTTGCGGCGGCGATCGTCGTTGTCAGGCCTGCGGCGCGTCCTTCAACGATCGCCTGGTGGGAGGTTGCGCTCGTCGCGGTCATCGCCGCCGACCTCGCCGGCGGAGTCGTTGCGAACTTCACTTCCGGGACCGATCGCTATTACGCTGCGCGACCAAGACTCCGAATTGGGTTTCTCCTGCTCCACGTGGTTCAGCCCACCCTGATGTATCTTGCGATCGGCGGGCCCATCGAGGTGTGGGCTGCAATCCCGGCCTACACCATTATCGCAGCACTTGTCGTGAATGCCCTGCCTGACGGTAAACAGATCGCAGTCGCCGGATTTCTCACCGTTCTTGGGATTTTCGTCTGTTTTGCCTGGTTTGTTATTGCGCCACCGGCGCTCTGGTTCGGACCCGTCTTTCTCGTGAAGCTTGTCCTTGGGTTTGCCGTCCGAAGGACAGCAGGAGAGCGGTAGGCTACGCTTTTCTGCGAAAGACAAAAAGTGCGGCGGCAAATCCCACCACGAAGATCGCAGCGCCTATGACCGCTGACGTCGCGACCGATTGCGTCTCGCCCAATCGTCGAACCAGAATACCTGCGTAGGCATACGCGTAGACAGCTGCGATGACCGGATCACGAAACAGGACGACCAGGATCGCACCGAGCACGACTCCAACGGCGATCATGATGACGCCCCAGGTGGCGTATGAGATTCCGAATGCGGCCCATCCGGCATCCGCGAGTACCAGCGATACGTTGGCGACAGTTGCTATTGTCAGCCACGCGACGTAGATCGAGACCGGGATGGTGAAGATGCGCTCGCCCTGAGTCCGCGACTCACCGTCTCCTCCAAACCTGCCGCCAATTCCGAGCCACGCGTACGCGAGAACCGCGCTGATGAGGATTGGGATGATCGTTGCCAGTGAGAGCGCGAAGAGGCGCGCGCCAAAGACGGCGACCCAGCCGGCGTTCAGAAGCAGATTTATTGCGAGCGTCCACATTCCGCGCCGGTAGCGTGGATTCGCGGCCTGTGACGGAAACGACTGGTGGATCGCAAGACCCACGATGCCAAGGTAGATCACCGGCCAGATCGTGGCGAACACATAGCTTGCCGGGAAGAAAAAGACCGAGTCTCCAAAGGTCGCATTTGCGATGTCTCCGGTGTCGGTTGCAGAGATGGTAGCACCAAGGAGGTTCGCGACGATCGTGCCAATAATGATGACGACGAGAACGATGATCTGTCGTGGGCGATCACTGGGAACCGGCGTGCTACTCATCCTTTGATGGTAGCACTCGGTAGGAGTCGTGACTACGAACCACCCTCTCGGGCGACAGATCTGACCCGTTTGACGTACGCCTCAAACGCCTCACTCCGTGTCTGACCCTCGGCGGTCCGAGTTGCTATCGTCACTCGATTGCGCGACTCCTTCGCGGCGTAGAGGGCCTTGTCCGCGCGCTCGATACATGAGTCGAGCGATTCCGTCGAGCCCCTGACAACGACACCGATGCTGAACGAGCCGCACGACTCCTGTCGCTCCGTGGCGATGGCTGCGATCGGTTCGTAGAGTTCTCGTTCATGGAGGTGTGTCTCCTGCGCGCTCCGCAGTCTCTCCGCGAGAGCCGCCGCCGCGTGGAGCGGTGAGGGCGTCAGCACAAGGATCTCCTCGCCGCCGTACCTGATTGCCACATCCTGGCCTCGCCGAACCCCATCCAGAATCGTCTGTGCCGCATCCTTCAGGACAAGGTCTCCTGTCTGGTGTCCCAAGGCATCATTGACCCATTTGAAGTGATCAATATCGATCATCATAAGGCTGATCGGTCGTCCCGCTTTGGCAAGTGCCGTGAACCGCTCCGGCAGTTTTTTGAGGAAGAACTCCTTGTTCCTCATCGTCGTAAGCGCGTCCGTGAACGATGCCTCCGCGTGCTCGTCGAGCCGTATGCGGAGTCTATCCTCGAGAGCCCCTGATTCAGCGGCGCGTTCTCGTTCCCAGGTCTCTGCCTCCTCCGGTCCTGCTACGAGTACGTCGCGACCTGCTGATCTGAGGGGGCTCCGGTCATCGTTCAGGAGGAAACGATAGAGCTCGGCAATCGCCCGCAAGAAGTCGACTGCGAAGAGTTGCGAGACGCGCGGCACAGATGCGAGTCCGCTCTTGTAGCGAGCCTCGATGTAGCGTCGGAGCTGTCTTATGACCGGCTTGATGACCGACGTACCTTCTCCGCCTCCGGCGCTGAAGTCAAACACCGGGTCGCTTGCGATCGCACGGTAGATCCGTTTGGAGACCGGGTCGTCACGCTTCGCGATATCGGGGTTGATCTCTTCTCCAACGAGTTCCAAGAGAAGCGTCAATCTCTCCGCGAGCGACCAGAGTCGCAACCCTTCGGGTTCTCGTGCGGTCCTCGCTCCGGCATTCCCGCGAATCGCTCGGTCTCGAAGCTGAGCAATCTCCTCCACAAGCCGCCCGATGACGGGATTCGACTCGTCGGCGCTGCCCAGAGCATCAACCTCGGTCTCGTATTGGTTCACTGCGCGGACGTAGGGCACAAAAAGTGCGTCATACGCCGTGGTCCAGTCGGTGACGATCTGCCCGAAACTCTCCGCAAAGCCGTGCCTGTCAAGAAGCGATTGAATGGCGGGTGCATTCACGCCGGTCAGCACATTGTCGATGATGCGATGAAGGACGAGAACCAGTTGAAGTGGATCGTGGCGCGCGATCTTCTCCACGCTGTAGGCGCCGTGCGCAAAGGGGAGATCGCGAACGAATACTCGATTGTCAAAGAACGGAAGCAGATAGGGGCTGCGGTCGACCCGCTCGAGTCCCGAGTCGGGGAACATGCTTCCCAGAATCCTGAGCGTCGTACCAAAGGCCGAGCTGATTCCGGCTTCCTCGCCCCGAATGGCAGTCTCAAGCTCGATCTCCTGCTGACGCGCTTCCTCTGCTTCACGCCGGCGTTGAATGGCCGCCTGGAACGCCTCCCTCGTGAGTATCTCGTCCTCGTTTAGTCCAGCGAATGCCCGGAACGCGCGAGATTTCCGCTCGGAGGTATCGTCCTCCGCGTACCATGAGCCAATCGCCTTTAACGCAACGGGGTAGAGCTCACGGGAGAAACGCGAGAGATTCTCGATGCAGATTCCAAGGATGTCACAGGCATCGGGGACCGTAACGCCACGTTGACCCTTGTAACCAACTGCTGAGGCACATTCCTGCACCTCCTGGAAGACGGCAGCCAGTGCGTCCGAGGAGAGCCGTTCGGTAATGAGGCGAAGTGCCCAGGTCTCACGAGTCACCCGCGCAAGCTGATGCACCTGAACATCGGTTCGCTTCTTGCGCGTCAGGTCGAGGTATTGCAGGTTGCTCACGAGATCCTTGTTCTCTCGGGAAAGGCGCGTCAACAGTTCCACCGCGAACGGATCGCGTTTTCGTAGTGAGGCAAAGAGTCGCTCTCCGGGGTCCGGGCCGTCGGAGTTCGTCTTTCGTCCGCTCTCTTTTGATCCATTCGTGGGCAGACCCAGGAGAGTCCGTGAAAGCGTGCGAATGGCTGCAAGGTTCGTTGCCAGGCTAAAGGTGTATGGATTGTCGTTGAGGTATCCGGTCCTGGGCGTGATCGACTCGAGAAGGCGCGGATTGACCAGATCTCGCATGGACGATGAGAAGATCGAGAGGAAGTCGTAGAACCGCTCTCGAGGCCCAACGATCAGCAGACGCTGGGCTGCGGCCCAACGATTCACCTGACGGCGGTGTCGCGGTTCGACCGGTGGGAAGTGATCCGCGGAGCGCCGCCCTTGGGGCACACGCGCCGGGTCTGGTGAGTTCGCGGCCGCTCGCACATCGGTCTCGCGTCGGTCTCGCTCGCCTGTGCGCCTCTCTTCTCGAGCGACCGGACCTGCCGATCGACGGGTCTCGCCGTACCCGGCTTCCTTGAGTCTCTGGTAGACTGTCTGGATGTCCTCGGCGTCGGTTCCACGGTCGAGGAGGCGTTCATACGCTTGTGATGTTGGCTTCTCGTCGGTTTCCATCACGCTCCTAATGTACCACTCGCGTCGTGCAGGCCACGCTTGTGAGCATTACAGAACTGTCATGGTTATCGGCCTCACGTGGATGTAGCGCCGGTCTATCCCCTCGCATAGCGTCCTGCGAGATCGGCGAAGAGCTTGCTAAGGCGCGCCAGTTCCGTCGTTGATGGGCCCGCGCGACCGATCAGGTCGGTCAGGAACTGAGGCATTCCCTGCGGACCCTGCTGGGCGTGAAAGCCGAGCACCTCCAGAGAGGTCATGATCCCGGTTACCGCATCGGTAACATCCGAGATGGAGGCGGGGCGAAGGGTGCTGCCGCTCGACATGGCGGGCCGGGCGGCGGCGCGCTGATGCGCCGGACCCTTCGGCCCGTCAGATAGTTCGTTCCGGAGCGCTGCGATCCAGAGCTCGTAGCAGATCACCTCCACCGCGTGCGAGAGGTTGAGTGATGGTGCAAGATCCGATGTTGGGATGCTCACAGCAATCGGACACTCCTGGAGCTCTTCGTCGGTGAGGCCGGAGGTTTCGTTTCCAAAGACGATTGCGGCACGCGGGCTGTCGCCCCCGCTCTTGTTGCCCGAGAGGGCAGCGACCCGATCCCCCAGCTCCCACGGCCAGTACGAGACCATCTTTCGTTTCTGTCCGGTGCGACGAGTTGTGCCGGCGACGACCGCGTAGTCGGCGACCGCGTCGGCGAGATTCGAGAGGTGTCGGATTGAATCAAACACGTCGATCGCCCCAATCGCGAGTGGGCGAGCCGCCTCCCGGTCGAAGTCGGGTGATCCCACAACAACAAGGTCAGTGACACCAAAGTTCTTCGCCGCGCGGCAGGCGGCGCCTATGTTGCGAGGCTCACTGGGTCGGGCCAGCACCACGGTCACATGATCTAGCTCGCGCATAGGGAGAGCATGGTCATCGGGCAGCGCGCTGTCCAGTCGCCGGCTTGATAGTGTCACCAACCGTGGAGTTCCGCGCGAGAAAGATCCCTCTTCGCGAACGCCGCGATCCTGACCGCCGTGCCGTGCTGCCCCACTCGCCATCGCACAGGCGGGGTGCTGAGCCTTCCGACCCAGACGCTTCTCATCGACTCCGGCATCGCGCGAGGAACCGGGATTCGGCGTGTGAACAACTGCCTGCGAAGCCGCGTGACCTCGTCGCTTCTGCCTAAAGCCGCCTCTGCCCGGCCTGGACTGTTTCTCTCTCGAACCCTCGACGGCTGACATGCGTTGTGGTCCCAGGCGAAGATCCACATGCGATGCATCTGCATCGTCGCGTTTCTCGCGATAGCAATGCTCTCCCGGGTGTGCTCTTTCACCCGATGCCGGATCATTCGGTCGAGGTAGTTCACTATGAAC
>JANQQY010000665.1 GCA_028284845.1 Spirochaetales bacterium | reverse complement strand
CGCTTCCCCATTAAGTGGGTTGCGCCCATGCACCTGATCACCAACGATCCCGACTTCAGCGCTGTCTTCGCCCGGGATCCGCTCGCCGGAGGCAGTCCGGTCGCCGTCGGATTTCTTCGGAGTCTCCGGAAAGTCCGGATCGACATCAAACCGGAGCACTACACGCGCGGGCGAGTCCTGGTTGTGCATCCTGCACTCGACCCGTGGACTCCGCCTCGGCTTTCGCGGGCCCTCTTTGACCGACTTGCGTGCGAGAAGCGCTGGGTCGATCTTCACGGATGCGGGCATCTGCCGTACGAGAGTCCGGGACGGGAGCAGATGGCAGGCGCCGTACGGGAGTTTCTCGCGGACTTCTAGAGACCGCCCGGACGGACTTGGCCAAACCCGCGTCGCGCAGCATCTTTAGGGAATCCGACCGGTCGGGTCATACTTCAAGGTGCGCTGCTATTGAATGACATCCCCGTCAATCCCGTAACGCTGCGGTTTCCACCGGAGTTAGAGAGCGAGTTCAGAGAATCACGGAAGGAGTCCGACGCGGCATTCGTCCGCGTCGCGCTCGTTGCGGCGGTCACCGTCTGGTCGCTCTACGCATTTATCGATCGGATCGCCTTTGTTGAGGAACTACGCCTGGTACTGGCCCTCCGGTTCCTCACCTTGCCGCCTGCTGCCGCACTGGTTTTTGCATTCACCTATGCGGAGTGGTTTTCCCGTATCCAGCAGGCCGCGACCTTTGTACTGCTTGCCGGAACGGGCTTGCTGATCTCCTGGTTTACCTGGCTCGCCCCCACCCCGGCCGACTCCACCTACCTTGCCGGGATCATCGTTCTCTTCTTCTTTGGCTACGCATTCTCCCGTGCCCGCTTTGTTGTTGCGAGTGCAGCGGGGCTCGTCATTATTGCAGCGTTCTCAACGCTCTTCGCCCTCACCAATCGGCTCGAGCTGGCCCAGTTCATTGCGCAGAGCATCATTCTTCTCATAGGCAATCTTGCCGGAATGGTTGCGAGCTACTCACTCGAGTCATCTGTGAGACGCGAGTTCCTCCGCGTGCGCGCCTTGGCCGGTGACGTAGACTCCGCGCAACATCAAAGCGAGTGGCTCGAGTCGCTCGTCGTCGAGCGTACGCGCGATCTGGCGGAGACGAACGAACAGCTTCGAAGCGAGATCTCCGAGCGAAAACGAGCCGAAGATCGGTTGCAATACCTTGCAGCCCACGACGTCCTCACGGGTCTGGCAAACCGCCGCTTCTTTGAAGACCAACTGGATAGCGTGATCGCGCGCGCGATCGAGTCGGATCATCAGGTCGCCATGATTCTGTTGGACATCGATAAGTTCAAGCAGATCAACGACGGCTACGGTCATCGGTTTGGCGATCTCTTGCTTCGCAAGGTGGGCGAACGAATCCAGAATGCGCTTCGGCTCCTCGACACCGTTGCCCGATTGGGAGGCGATGAGTTTGCCATTCTTGTTCCACGGTTCGAGTCACTCGACGACGTTCGGACGGTCGCGTCCCGCGTGATCGAGAGCGTGCGAGCGCCCCTCACCATCGACTCAGTCGACGTGGATGTCACCACGAGTGCAGGCGTCGCGCTCTTTCCGGATCATGCTGAGGACGCACTCGGCGTGATCAGATGCGCCGACAGCGCGATGTATCAGGTGAAGGATCACGGCGGCAATGCGTTTGCCTTCTTCTCGCGCGAGCTCGACGTGCGTATCGCACGGAGGACCTTGATCGAGCGTCGACTCGTTCCTGCCCTTGAGCGGAACGAGTTTGAGCTTGTCTATCAGCCGAAGCTCCGGCTCGCCGACCGGAGCGTAGAGGGTGTCGAGGCGCTCCTTCGCTGGAAGCCGGTCGATGGATTTAGCAGTTCTCCAGCAGAGTTCATCCCCATTGCCGAAAGCAGTACAGCGATCCTCCACATTGGGGAATGGGTCGTCCGTACTGCCTGCGCGGCCGCCGCCCGAATGGGGTGCGCCGTGAACGTCAATATTTCGGCGAGGCAGCTGCAGGACAAGGCGTTCCTGAAACTGGTTGAGAGCGCCTGCGCCGACTGCGGGCTCGATCCTGAGAGGCTCTGCCTTGAGATAACGGAGAGCGTGCTGATGCAGGATCTCGCCGTTGCACGTGACCAGCTCCTCGATCTGCGCGCACTTGGGATTCGCGTCTCGATCGACGACTTTGGGACCGGCTTCTCCTCGCTGCAATATCTGAGCCGCCTCCCCATTGACGAGCTCAAGATCGATCGCAGCTTTGTTGCGAGTGTAGGCGAGTCGGGAGCGGATGAGGCCATCGTGAAGACGGTCGTTGGGCTCGGTCAGGCGGTCGGCGCCAAGGTGGTCGCAGAGGGCGTCGAAACGCTGGCGCAGCTTCGCTTTCTCGAGGCTGCCGGCTGCGACCACATCCAGGGCTGGCTCGTTGCGCGCGCGTCTGATGAGGAGACGATCGAGTCGTACGTAAACGGCTCCCGCGTCGGTTGAACGGTGGCTACGGTGCCTCGCGGATGGTCCCTGGGTGCAAGACCCATGGATCGTGCGGGTGATTGGCCGGCCAAATTCGTCGCCTCCCGTTTGTCATCTCAATCTGCGGAAGCGATCCGTGGTAGCGCGACACCAAGAGCCAATCGAGTAGCTCCGCCTTGATCTGGGCCAACTCCGACTCGTGGGCTGCGCTTGATGCGAGATTCTCCTCTTCAAACGGGTCCGATGTCAGATCGAAGTACTCGGCGTGCTCTTGCCCCGCGTAGTGAATGTACTTCCGGGTTGCAGTGCGCCACATCAGAAGATAGTTATCCTCGCATACAACCGCTTCCGGCGCCGTCGAGGTGTCACCCGCGAGAATCCTATTGAGCGCTGAGGTTCCATCCAGTCGATCTGGCGTGTCGATCCCAGCCGCCTGAAGAACGGTCGGGCCAACATCGATCTGACTGAACAATGAGTTGTCGGTCACACCGGAACGCCCGGAGGGCGGCGTTCCATCGTCGGAGTCCGGGAGTCGCACGATCATCGGAACCCTCACCGATTGATCCGTCATCAGCCACTTGTACATCAACTCGTGATCCCCAAGGTTGTCGCCATGGTCGGAGCTGAAGACTACCAATGTGTCACGCAGCATCCCGCGTTGACGAAGCGCGTCCATGATCCGTCCAACCTGTTCGTCGATTTGCGTGATGAGCGCGTAGTAGTGACGCCGCATCCGTCGGTAGTCGTCATCGGTCGCAGCGCTGAGATCGACGGTCCAGCCGGCGTGTGATGGCCCCCGCGACCAGTCGGTATTACTTCGAACCGACTCCATATGACGGGCGTACTGTGGTGGGCGTGACGCAAGGCCTCCCCGGTCGCGGCGAGGCAGCGGCACGTTGCGATCGCGGTACATTTCAACGAATCGCTCGGGAGGATCGAACGGGTCGTGCGGCCCCTGAAACCCAATGTGCAGGTAGAACGGCTTTGTGTCTGCGTAGTCGTTGATCCACCGCTCTGCCATTCTCCCCACGAACTGATCCTCGTGGTACTCCTCCGGTAGCGGGAAGCGATCTGAGACGAACTTCTCGAGCCAGTGCCCATCTTGGGTGAGCAGCTTGCAGCCGCTCGGATGACCGCCCGACTTCAGGTAGTTCGCGTAGTCGTCGTTCCAATCGGTCATGTCCGGGAAGTTTTCAGCGTGGATCCGGTCGTGGAAGGCCATCGGGTTGGACGAGGGGGTGTGGTGGACCTTCCCAATCGCCGCGGTGTGGTAGCCCTCCTCAGCGAGCTCGTGAACCCATGTGCGATTGTGGGCCCACCTATCAAAACTGTAACAGCCGGTGTTGTGCGCGTACTGCCCAGTGTAGAACGCGGCTCGGCTGGCGACGCACGTTGCTCCGCACGCGAATGCGTTTGCGAAGCTGATTCCCTCAGCTGCGAGCTGGTCCAAGTGGGGCGTTATCATGTGAGGGTTGCCGTGCGTGGCGATCGTATCCGCGCGCTGCTGATCGGTCATGATGACAACGATGTTTCGAATTCCGTGCTGCATTCCTGATTATCTCCGAGTACCAGTTTGCGCGACAACCGAACGGGCCCTCCGCGGTCGCCGACTATGCTACACTCGCCCCCATGATCCGTGAGTCCGAGCAGCCCATTCTCCTCATTGAGGATGACCCTATCGCGCTGATGCAGTTATCGAATGCGATCAACGCGCAACCCGGGCTCACCGCGCTCACCGCGACAAGCACCGCCCAGGCGATCCGTGTTTCCAAAGAGCGGCCTCCTGCCGTGGTAGTGGCGGACGCACTCGTAGGCAGTGACGACGGAGTTGAGGCGGCCGCGCAGATCACCGCCTCCAGTGGTGCTCCTGTGATCGTCGTGACCGCTGCAGGCACGGAGCGACTCAGTCCGGCCCTTCGCCAGCTGCACCGTGTTGTCGTCCTCTCCAAGCCGGTAGAGATGGATCGCCTCGTCGCTGAGATCCGGGAGGCGTTGCGGCGCACCGGGACGCCACCGGCCGTTGATTCTGAATTTCTCTTGGCAACACTCTACGAGTCGGCACGGATTGGGATGTGTGTGACGGATGAGGATCGACGCTTTGTTCGAGTGAATCGCGCCTATTGCGAGCACTACGGCTTCTCGCGCGAGGAGCTGCTTGGCAACGAGTTCACGATGGTCCTTCCGGAGAATCAGCGCGAATACGGTGCGAAGATGCACGATGACTTCATCTCGGGCGAGGTTCCGGAGATTCCGGCACGGTGGAAGGTTCAGCGCAAGAGCGGTGAGGTTCGCGATGTCTTTGTAACCGCCGGTCGCCTACTGGGTACGGATGGCAAGAGGTACAAGGTAACGACGATCTCTGATGTCACCGATCAGATGCGTCACGAGGAAGAACTTGCTCGCGCCCTGGAGGAGAAGCAAATCCTTCTCCGCGAGGTTCATCATCGAGTCAAGAACAATCTCAACACGCTCTCCGCGATGCTCGACCTGCAGCGCCAGCAACACCTCGATCAGACCGGACTGGCGGATCTTTTGAAGGTATCAATCAATCGAATCAAGACGATGAGTCGTATCTACGAGCGGCTGAACGAGTCAGATTCCGAGTCCAGAGTCCGGCTCGATGACTACCTACAGACGCTTGCACGCGACCTGATTGGTACGACCGGAGGGCCCCGCGTGAGCATCGCGACCTCGGCCGATCCACTCTGGACGGACGTCGACAACGGCATCTCTGCCGGCCTCATCGTGAACGAGCTCGTCACGAACTCGGTGAAGCACGCCGCCAATCAAGAAGGGCAGTGTGCGATCTCCGTTTTGGTGCATGCTGCGGAACGCGGCATCGTGATCGAAGTAGAGGATGATGGTCCCGGGTTCCCTGAAGGCTTTGTGCTCGAGCAATCGAACTCGCTGGGGCTCCAACTCGTCCAGGCAGTCGCGGGTCAGCGTAAAGGTCGCGTTGAGGTCATGCCGGGCGATCACGGTCACGTCGTGGTGCGTCTTCCGGGGGCCGAGGTCGAACCCGCTGATCGTTAGCCCGGTACTTCTCGGTCTTCGTGCATTACTTCCAGTTTGATCCCACCGGGATCTTTGAAGAAGGTCGCGTAGTAGGCCTCGCCGTGTTGTGGGAAGTACTGAGGAGGATGGACGATCTCAGCTCCAATTGTCACAATCTGCTCATAGACTAGGTCGACCTCCGCTGGAGATGCGGCTCGAAAGGCGAGGTGATGGAGCGATCCCGGGCGACGCCGATGGACCTGATCCTCCGCGACCGAGGTACGCGGCGAGTTGATCCCAACCACGATGTTCGCATGGAAGTACTCGACCACATCGAAGTCGTGTGCATCCACCCGTCCCTCCGAACGGTGCGACAGATCAAACCCCAGGATTGGCATCAGTTTGTCATAGAACGCGACGGCTTCTGGGAAGCTCTTCACTGTGATCTGAATGTGATCGATTCTCGGGACCATCAGACGCTCCCAACGGGACGAGTGCACAGGAAGAGCCCGCTCTCCTTGTCAATCCGAAGCTCGCCGCACTCCTCACGGATCCTCTCCAGGAGCGACTGAAGCCGTACGATCGCCTTCTCGACTGCCTTGGTCGCGGGAAGCTCCAGCGATCGCAGATAGTCGATGACCGGAGCTACCTCAGTGGCGGAGATCCAGTCCTCGTGGCGCATCAGCACCACTGAATCGAACGATGATTCCAGGTGGGCCGGGGCCGTATTCAAGCCGAACGCCTCGATGTGGTTGCGTAGGATTTCCGAGCCGGCCTGACCCGGAGAACTCGAGTTGACCGCTTCCTGCACGCCCGCGGCGCGGACCCACTCGCCGAACTGCTTCATGTGACCGGGACCGTTCGTAGAAGCTACGACTACGCCCTCCGCTGTGACGACTCGTGCGAGCTCGGAGATCGCGAGCGGTAGGTCATCAGCGTGATAGAGCATGTGGTTTGCCAAGACGAGGTCGAACGAGTCGGACTCGAACGGGAGTCCTTCCACGCGTGCGTTGACGAACTCCCACCCATCCGCCGTGCCGCCCAGCTTTGCGCGTGCTGCTTCAAGCATTCCGGGCGATGCGTCCACCAGTGTGACACGCGCGTCCGAACGAAGGCGTTCGGCGCCGTACTCCCAGAGCATGCCGTTACCGCATCCTACGTCGAGGATTGTGCGCGCCTCTTCTGCCGGAACCTGAGTCCAATACCACTGCGGCCAGGAAGTTTTGTTGACGCTGTACTCGTGGAGTCTGATCCGTGCTGCGAGGTTGCTATCAGTTGTGTATTGAGCCATTGCTACTCTGCCCATTCTCCACCGCGCATCACCGGTACGCGGTCGCCTGCTGTCGTGATCCCCGTAACGTCCACCTGATCTGACCCAATCATAAAGTCAACGTGGGTCATGCTTTTGTTTCCTCCGGCTGCCTTGTATGTCGCCTCGTCCATCTCTGGTCCACCTTCGATGGTGACCGCCACGGTGTTACCAAAGGCAATGTGGCACGAGGCGTTCTCATCGTAGAGCGTGTTGTAGAAGATGCGTCCCGACTTCGCAATCGGAGAGCTTTGAGGAACGAGTGCGACCTCGCCCAGGTATCGTGCGGCTTCGTCGGTCTCGAGTGATCCGTTTAACGCCTCTTGGCCGGCGGAGGCTGTCGCAGAAATGATGCGGCCGTCTCTGATCTCCATGCGGATGTCTTCTACGAGCGTCCCGCCGGAGAGCATGTGCAGCGGCATTGTCGCAGCCACCACTCCGTTCACCCGTTGCGCGTGCGGCGCGGTGAACACCTCCTCAGTCGGGAAGTTCACCAGCGGTAGGGTCCCGTTCATCGCCCGCATTCTCGCGGTTTTCCACAGGTGCCGCTCTGCGAGGCCTACCGTCAGATCTGTGCCGGGACCCTCGAAGTGAAGCGATGCGAACCGTGCGGCGTTCAGCTCCGCTGCCCGGCTCTCAAGCGCACCAATATGCGCGTTCCACGCCTCGACCGGGTCCTTCGCATCGAGTCGGCAGAGCGAGAAGACAAGATCCCAGAGTGCCGCACTACGATCGTCTGAGGGTAGCTCGGGAAAGACCTTCGCCGCCCACGCATCGGTCGGCACAAAGGTGCCGGTCCAGTTGACCCGTGTTTTTGAGTGGATGTCGAGAAGCCGGTGTGACGCCAACCTTATCGACTTCGAGTAGGCGCTCAGCCGATTCGGGTCAACGCCCGAGTAGAAGTCCGGGTCGCTCATGTTCAGGCTCAGGAAGGCGTCTCCGGAAACCATATGCTCGTAGTAGAGGTCTGCTTTCCACGTTGGCGGTGACTCGATGGCTTCGTCCGGCGCGAGTTCAAGCATCGTTCGAGTCGAGTGCCGGTCGCTCCAGACAGTGTTGACCTGCTTTGCTCCAGCCTCGTACGCCACGCGTTCTGCCATTCGGACAACCTCTGCCAACTCGATGTCGGCATTCCGGATGACCATCGTCTGGCCCTCCTGAATGTCCAGTGCCACGCGCACCAGAACGTCGACAAACCGGCTGATCTTCTCGTCCAATGTCATGCTTCCCCCTCGGCCTCGTCCCGAGAGTAGGCGCTCAGTAGCGTTTACTCAACTCATTGGGCTGGAACTGGAACGAGAATCGAGAAGGTGGTCGTGGCGCCCGGAGTCGAGTCTACGTCGATCTCCCATCCGTGTGAGGTGATAACAGACTTCACGATCGAGAGTCCCAACCCAAATCCCTTTCCTTGGCGCGAGGCGGAGGCACGGTAGAGTGGATCAAAGATATGGGGAAGATCGTCCGGTCCGATGCCGGGCCCTCGGTTCTCTATCGCAATCTTCACCTGCCTTGAGCGGCTCCGGTCATCTGATGCCAAAACACCGATTGCGCGCGCATCCAGCCGGATGGTCGTCCGGGGTTCAGCGTACGAGAACGCATTCTCCGCAAGGTTCTCGAGCGCTCTTGTCACCATGTCGGCATCCATCAGTACGTCCATGCTCTCCGGGATGTCGATCGTGGATACAAACTCGAATCCGCGGGCCTGGGCTTCCACACCAACGATTGAAGCGAGCTCGTCCAAGAATGAGCGTAGCCTCACCTGTTCGAGACTCGCCTTCCATTCGCGGGTCTCCTGCTTCGCGTAGTCAATGAGCGCGGAAATCCGCGATTCGAGAAGCTCCGTCTTTGTCCGTATGATCCCCATGTACCGATCAAGCTTCTCCTGGTCGTCGGCATAGCCGTCGGTGATGGCGTCGACGTACCCCGAGATGGAGGCGAGAGGGGTCTTCAGGTCGTGCGAGATACCCATCAGGAAGCGCGACCCTCGGTCGAGCTGCTCCTTCAGCTGAAGACGCATCCGATCAAAGGAGCGGGTCAACGAGGCGATTCGGTCACGCCCGGAGGTCGGCTCGAGCTCGAAGTCGAGGTCACCCTCGGCGATACGGCCGGTGGCCTCTTCCAGCTTCCGCGTTGAGTTGTTGATCGATCGAATGATCAGACTCGATCCGATCGAGGTGATGAGCACAAAGACGATTGGGACGGTAAGCCCCACGAGTGCAATACGGTCCGGGATGGGTCGGCTTGGGTTGATTGCGACAACAAAGCCGGAGCCTCCACGATCGTCGAGGAGCGGGACGACTGTGGACAACCTCGGCTCTTCTACCGGCCTCAGGAGAGTATCTACGCTCGCTGCCTCCCCTTCGCGACTACTCGGGTAACGGATAACCCCATCTGCATCCAGGACAAAGATCCCTGCGATTGGGCCCGACTCGAGGAGGATGGCTTCCGCCTCCTGTATGGTGGGGAGATCGTCGAAGTCGCCATGAATGACACGCTGAGCAAAGAAGAAGCCTTGCGCACCTGAGATGGGCGCGCTCCTCGAGTAGCCGGCTGCCGCGGCGATTAAGACCATCAGCGGCGGAATCACCGCGCTCGCGACGATCAGGAGAATAAGCCGGGTGCGAAGCTTCATGCCCGACCAGCCGGCGTGAGCGAGTCCGGATTAAAGCGGTATCCGCTGCCGTGGATTGTCTGGAGGTAGTATGGGCGCGTTGGGTCCTCCTCGATCTTCTGCCTGATTCGCCTGACGTAGACGGCC
>JANQQY010000644.1 GCA_028284845.1 Spirochaetales bacterium | reverse complement strand
CGCCGTGATGCCTAGCGCATCAGAGGGTCGGCTGTCGATCACAATCTTCTTGAGACCCTGCTTGAGGACAACTCGGGCGTAGAAGGTCCCATCCTTGAGTTCCGTGATGTCCACTCGTTCGATCGTGGCGTTCAGCTTCTCCATCATCGTGACAAAGAGATCGTGGGAGAGCGGACGCGGCATGGGCACGTTGCCAAGGCCAATCAGAATCGACTGTGCTTCAAGCTGACCGATGAAGATGGGCACTGCTCGCTCGGATCCAATTGGCTTCACGAGGACGGCATTTCCTTTGTCCGTTCGAGCCACGGTCCAGATTTCTGCTTCCACGAGCATCGTGTTCTTCATCTGACTACATAGTACGATGGCAAAGTGCGTTTTTCAAACGCGGTTTGAGGCCTGAACGGCGTTCTCAAAGAGTCGCAGACCGGTGTTCGCCACTCTCCCAGAGCGCCAATGGGGGTGGTTCTGGGGGGTCAGGAACGCCTCTGGGTGCGGCATCATTCCGAGCACCCGACCGGTTCTGTCCACCAGTCCCGCCACATCGTTCCAGCTCCCGTTCGGGTTCCGTCCAAGGTAGCGAAGGGCAATGTGGTGCTCACGCTCAAGTCTGTCGCCGGTCTCAGACGAAGCGAGGACCAATCTGCCCTCTCCGTGACGGATGGGCACGTCCAGATCGCCAAGACCGTCGAGCCATGGGGAACCTGTGTCGTCGGCAAACCGGACCCGCACCCAACTATTCTCGAACCGTCCCGAATCGTTGTGGACCAACGAGACCTCCTGAACGGGTGAACCGTCGGGGCCGCGCGCGAGTCCCGGCAGAACGCCGAGCTTCACAAGCACCTGAAAGCCGTTACAGATCCCGATCGCCAGTCCGCCGGTCTCGAGGAAGGCGCTGAAGTCGCGCAAAACGGCACGGAGTCGATGCGCGAGCATAAGGCCCGACCCAAGGTGATCGCCGTACGAGAAGCCTCCCGGCACTCCAAAGATCGAACACCTTCGAATCTGCGCCGGGTCATTCAGGAGATCGTTGACGTGAACCACTCTCGGCGAACCTCCCGAGATCTCGAATGCCCTGGCGAGCTCCCGCTCGGCATTGATGCCGTATCCGGAGAGGATCAAGACCCTCGGTCTCCCCGGAACGGCCCGAACTCGCGCGGTCGCAGCGTCGTCGGCATGCTGAGTCAGGTGGGCCGGCGGAGCGAAGCGCCCAGGAGCTTGATCGCCCGAGAAACTCTTCCAGGCCGCCTCGAGTTCCTCGAGTGTCCAGGACGTCGTGCCGACTCGGAGGGTGCGTTCCTCGGTGACGAGGCCAATCTGCTCGATGTTGCTCACGCCCAGACGCTCGCTCAGGACCGGCAGGGCGTCGGAGCCGCAGCACACCACGAAGGTCCCAATCGTCTCGCGAAAGAGAGTCGCGGCCGGACCGTCGGTGTCGCCGGAATCGGGCGCTCCTCCGGAATGGGACGCCTCAATGGTGAGAGATGCGCCACGCTTGCCGGCAATCATCGACTCGGCAATGGAGACAAGCATCCCTCCGTCGGAGACATCGTGAACCGAATGGAGAAGGCCATCGCGAATCGCCTGGTGCATGGCACGGTAGAGGCGCATTCGGTCGCCGGTAGTGTCGGGCTCAACCTCGCCCCCGCGATCCTCCGCTCGGCCAACGAGCAGAATGTGGTCACCGGGCATCAAGAACTCGGTGGTCATGGCCTGCCGGACGTCGGGCACGATACCGGTCAGGCTTACGAGGAGCGTCGGTCGGATGGACACCTTCTTCCCGCCGAGCCGCGCGTCGTTCTTCATGGAGTCCTTACCGGAGATGAGAGGCAACCGGTAGCCACGACAGGCGTCTGCGAGTCCGCGGCACGCCCGCACGAGCTGCGCCATCTTGTACGGGCCGTCCGGGGTTGCGTCGGAAAGCACGGGATCGGGCCAGCAGAAGTTATCAAGCGCCGCCATCTGATCGGGGTCGCCCCCAAGCGCCACGTGCGCTCGAACCGCCTCGTCCACGGCGGCAACCGCCATCTCGTAGGTATCTACGTCGCTGCGCCCGGGGCAGATGCCGTGAGTCACGGTGATGCCGCGGTGAGAGTCGTATCGCGGGGTCAGCACGGCGCCGTCCGACGGACCGTCGGCGAGCGGTCCACAGCTTGGCTTGACGATCGAACCGCCCTGGACCTCGTGGTCGTACTGACGGATGAGATGTTCCTTGCTGCCGATGTTCGGGTCGCGGAGGAGTGCGAGCAGTTGCTCGTGAAGCACGGCCGACTCCGAACGCCGGGTTTGGTCGTCGCCCGGTGCGGCTGGAGCCGTAGAGAGGGCTGCTGCTATCGCCCGGCGCGATGCCGATGCACGAAGAATCGCTTGGTCGTGCCCATCGGTGGACGGTGCCGAGGGTGGGTCCCAACGCGCAGGGATGGTCATTTGCGGAAGGCCATCGTGTAGGAAGTCGAGGGGTAGAAGCC
Source organism: Spirochaetales bacterium (assembly GCA_028284845.1). Lineage (GTDB taxonomy): Bacteria > Spirochaetota > Spirochaetia > DSM-27196 > SLST01 > SLST01. The sequence continues at coordinate 23,338 of JANQQY010000644.1, read as the reverse complement.
CCACGATCGAACCGCGGTGGGTAATACGGACGAGCCCGTCAGCGGTGAACTCACCCACGGCATTGGCAGTCACGCCACGTTGCTCCGCGAGGTCGAGCAGATCGTTCAGACGGTCAGGATGCACGGCGAGACTCATGCGCTCCTGACTCTCACTCACCAGGATCTCCCAGGCTGCGAGCCCGTCGTACTTGAGCGGACAGCCATCCAGATCGATGCGAACGCCTCCGGAGTCTCGTGCCATCTCTCCGAGCGAACTGCTGATGCCCCCTGCACCGTTGTCCGTGATTCCCTTGTAGAGACCACGATCACGAGCCTCCAAGAGGAAGTCCCAGACCTTCCTCTGCGTAATGGGCTCACCAATTTGTACCGCCGATGTCGGGGAGGTCTCGTCGAGGGCAAGGGAGCTGAATGTCGCGCCGTGGATGCCGTCCTTTCCGACCAGTCCGCCAACCATCACGGCAACATCCCCTGGATCGACGTGCTTCACCCAGGCGTCTTCTCCGTCAATCTGCGCCGGCAGAACGCCGCCGGTCCCGCAGAATACGAGCGGTTTGCCCGTGAAGCTCTCGTCAAAGAGGAAGGCGCCGGCAGCGACAGGGATACCACTCTGGTTGCCGCCGTCAACGATGCCGCGATGAACACCATCCAGGACAACGCGCGGCGGCAGCAAACCTTCAGGCAGGGTAGCCGGATCGGTATCCGGATAGCCAAAGCAGAGTACGTTGGTATTGAAGATTGGGCGCGCGCCCTTTCCGGTCCCGAGGATGTCTCGGTTGACCCCGACAATGCCGGTAATCGCACCGCCGTAGGGATCAAGCGCCGACGGACTATTGTGCGTTTCCGCCTTGAAGCAGAGGAGCGTCTCGTCGTCGAACTTCACCACACCCGCATTGTCGTGGAACACGCTCTTCACAAATGCCGGGTCGGCGACCGCACGCGTTGTCGCCTTGATGTAGGTCTCGTAGAGACCATCTATGATCTCCGGTTCGGAGTCGCCCTCTGCGTACTCCACGCGAGCCGCGAAGATCTTGTGCTTGCAATGCTCGCTCCACGTCTGGGCAAGCATCTCGAGCTCAACATCGGTGGCGTGGTCCGAGAGTCCGGCGGCCTTTCTGGCGGCGATGGTCTCCGGCTGCGCATAGTGGTCCCGGATGGCCTGCATCTCGGGGAGCGTCAACGCGAGCAATCGATCACCGCTGAGCGCTTGTAATTCATCGTCGCTCGCGCCGGCGACGTCGATCAACTGCACCGGTGGAACCGTCTGCGTCGTTACGGAAGGGTAAGAAGCGGGGAGTCGTTCGCCGCGCTCCCACTTTTCGCGGGTGAGGATGGTTGCTCGCTGAATAAGCGGATTGTGCAGCTCGCGCGCAAGCGCGTGGGATGCCACGTCGGACTCCAGAAAGACTTGGCGTGCACTCTGAATCAGTGTGTCGCTTGGCAGGGCGCCCATCTCGCTCTCAAGAGCATCGCGAATGCTTGAGACGACGGGATCAGCAACGCCTGCACGATAGGTCACTTCAACCACCAGCGACCAGGCAAAAGGAGGCGACACATCATCGTCAATAGCGCACAGCTGAGCTACCGGATCGGAGAAAAACTCCCTGACAAAAGCAGAGGTTACCTCCGGCATACCCTCGAGGATTGTCACGTCAGAGAGCGCGCAGTTCCGGACCGCAAGCCCGGACTCACGGAAACGCCGCAAGAGCGCGCTTGCGCGTCCGTCCTCGACAGAGGGGGAACTCCTGACCTGAATCCGCATGCGCCGAGCATACCGGGATTCGACTCCCCGTGCACGTCGGCCGCCGGCCGAATTATTCGTTGTGCGAAGCAAAGGAGTAGATCAGTTTGCGCAAAGCTGATATCTTCGGCCAAGCTAAACTAGGACAGGCTGCGAATGGCGTACTTCGACCCGGGCAGCGTTATCTGGGAGCTTGAGAGCTCAGATAAGTACGAAGCGATCCGGGAGATAATTTTTAGTGCCCCGATTTTTACCGAGCACGATACCCTCAATCTTGACGACTTTGCACAGCGTGTTTTCGATCGAGAACGCATCCAATCAACAGGCTTTGGCCACGGCGTTGCGGTAGCCCACGGGCGCACGACACAGGTAGAGCATCCGACAGTTGCGGTTGGTATCTCGCGCGAAGGCATTGACTACGAGGCCATCGACGGAGAGCCGGTTCACCTGCTTTTTATCGTAGCCAACCGACCCGACCAGCAGATGGACTATCTGAGATTCCTCTCAACACTCGTTGGGATGGTCCGGGATGAGATGTTCAGGAGGGATCTCCTGAGCTGCACCCATATGACGGCAGCCCAGGAAAAACTCTGCTCGGTCTTTAGTCGCCTGATTGAGAAGCAAGCGCTTCCGACTGTAACCGAGTCGGCATCGTAAATCCGGACAGATCGAGCGTCGCGAAGTAGTCAGAGAGCGTTTCTGCTCGCCGTATCAGGCTGACGGTCTGGTCGTTGTGCAGAAGCAGCTCGGCACTCCGTAGCTTCCCGTTGTAGTTGAATCCCATTGAGTGACCGTGTGCACCCGTGTCGTGAATCACGACGTAGTCTCCGACTTCCGCCTCCGGAAGCGCTCGATCGATCGCAAACTTGTCGTTGTTTTCGCAGAGACTGCCGGTCACGTCGTAGGTGTGATCGTGCGGCCGGCCGTCTTTTCCAAGGATGGTGATGTGATGGTAGGCACCGTACATGCCCGGTCGCATCAGATTCGCCATCGTCGCATCAAGGCCAAGGTAGTCCTTATAGGTCTGCTTCACGTGCCGCACCTTGCCCACGAGATAGCCGTGAGGTCCGGTCACGCAGCGGCCGTTCTCCATGTAGATTCGCATGGGATGGAGACCAGCAGGTTCAATCAGCTCGCCGTAGAGCCGTTTGATTCCGGCTGAGACATAGTGAAGGTCGACCGGCCTCTCGCCGGGTCGGTAGGGAACTCCAATGCCGCCGCCGAGGTTGAGGAAACTGATTCGGATTCCCGTCTTCTCCTTCACCTCAACCGCAAGTTCAAAGAGGAGCTTCGCGGTTTCCACGAAGTAGTCGGGATTGAGCTCGTTGCTGGCCACCATCGTGTGCAGCCCAAACTCCTTCACCCCAAGCTCTGCGCATCGCTCGTACCCTGCGAGAAGCTGATCACGGGTGAACCCGTACTTCGCCTCTTCCGGCTTTCCTATGATCGCATTACCTTCCTTGAGCGATCCGGGGTTGTAGCGCATGCAGATGCGTTCGGGCAGCCCAATCGACTCGTGGACATAGTCGATGTGGCTGAAGTCGTCGAGGTTGACGATCGCGCCAAGTTCGATCGCCTTCTTGAACTCCGACACCGGAGTATCGTTCGAGGTGAAGATGATCTGATCGCCGGGCGTGCCGAGGTACTCCGAAAGCGCGAGCTCCGCCATCGAGCTACAGTCGTATCCCATGCCCTCCTCCGCGACGATCTTCATGATCGCCGGATTGGGGAGCGCCTTGACCGCATAGTAGTTGCGGAAGCCGCCGGGAACCCAATCAAACGCTTCCTTGAAGTCGCGTGAGGTTGCACGGATACCTGCTTCGTCATAGATGTGAAATGGGGTGGGGTATTCAGATGCGACACGCTCAATGAATTCGCGGTCGAAGGGAATGGACTTTCCGGACATGCGAGTAACGTAGTTACCGGCTCGCTCGACGTCAACGCGCCGTGGAAGACAGCCGCGCCCGCAGGCGAGCGCGGAGCCCGGCGGCGAGCGCCCTACTTCTTTGTCAGGTTAAAGACGCCGTCCCAATCCTTGGCCGGCGGCTTCTTGGCGAATGCCTTGCAGCGGTCCGCGTAGAGCTTCGCGGGACCATCCTCCGGGTAATTCTTTAATACGGCGTCGAAGTAGCCTGAGGCACTTGCCCACTCTTTCTCCTCGAAAGCATTTAGACCGGCATTGAAGTTCTTCAGCTTGTCAATCAGGTTTTGGTCCTGATCGACTTCCTCATAAAGATCGATGAGTTCGTAGAGCCGCACCGGCTCGGAGATACCGACGACGCGGACGCGATCGAGGCGACGGAGGCTAAAGGGATGACGTCCGGAGTCGAGATCGGTGAACTCCCGATAGGTCTGCTCGCTGGCGAGGACCCAGGTGCCGTACTGCTTGTTCACTCCTTCGAGTCGTGCAGCGAGGTTCATGTTGTGGCCCATCGCCGTGTAGTCCATTCGTGTCGCGGTGCCCATGTTGCCAACCGTCATCTCGCCTGAGTTGATTCCTATGCGAGTCATGAGGGGACTGGGCGCGAGACCCTCTTCAAGGAAGGCTTCGTTCAGCCGAATCTCTTCCTTTTTCATCGCAATTGCGGCACGACATGCCCGCTCGGCCGCGTCATCCAGGTCGATCGGTGCGCCCCAGAAGGCAATGATTGCATCACCCTCGAACTTATCGATCGTACCTCCCTCATCGAGAATGATGTCACACATCGCACCCAGGTAGCGGTTGAGAAGCTCGGTCAGAGCCTCTGGTGAGAGCGACTCGCTGATCGTTGAGAAGCCGCGAATATCGGTGAACATCGCTGTGAGGTTCTTGTTGACGCCGCCCAGGGAGAGCTTGTTCGGGTCCTCAGTGACCTGTTCAACAACCGCGGGAGACATGTAGGTGCCAAAGGCGTTTCGAATCTCATTCTTCTGGCGGTTCTCGCGGACAAATTTGACCGCCGTCAGGACGACGAACGTCAGGAAGACACCAACAACAGGCGTGAGCATGTTGAGGAAGACTCCAGCCGTAAGAAAGAGAACGATCCCGCCGCCTATCACGAGGAGGATGGCGCCAAAGCCGATCAGGAGACTCGGTGTTGGCGGAAGATCACTGATAAGCACCGTGACGAGAACGGCGAGGACGAGCATGACGGCGAGCGAAACAGGCCAGGGCAGGTCGTCGAGGAAGTCCTGCTGCAGGATCGTATTCACGAGTGATGCGTGAGTACCAACGTTCATGTACTCCTCGTCAAAAGGCGTCACACCAATATCAGTCGTACTGGTTCCAACATGACCAATTACGATAAAGCTGCCGGGAATCTCTTCAAGGAGGACGCCTCGATTGTCCGTGAAGTCGCGGTAGATCCCGTCAAGCTCAGCGAAGAGTCGATTGGCCTCCTCTTGCACAAAGAGGTAGTCAGCCCTGAGTTGATCATCGATCTGGCCTGAATCAAGTGCGGTCTGCACATCTGCAAGGAGCTGGTCGCGGGCACCCGAATCAAGAAGCATCCCGATCATGTCGAAGAACTGCGCTCTGAGTTCGCGCCATTCATCGATCTGCGCCCGATCGCCTCCCGCGATCACATCGGCGTAGAGCTGCTGCGTGTAGTCGTAGAGTTGAAGCATCAGATCGCCGTCAGGATAGTAGAAGAGGAGGTTCTGCTGCTGCATCACCCTGAGACGCTCGACCATCGCCTCTTCATCGATCCAATGCTTCACCAGACGCCAATAGGTCGTATGGCGGAAACTCTCCTCGTACTCGGCTTTGGGCCAATTGATGAGCATTCGACCATCCGAGGCGAGAGGTATCTCAACGGTCTGTGGCTCGTCGGAACCGGGGAGGAGAGCGTCGGTCAGAACCACTCGGCTTCGCTCCGCCTGCACCATCGGATCGCCCAACCAATCGAGCAGGGGTCGCATGACGAGCTGGCCGTAGTAGTCGCCGTTCACCGTCGCAAGAAGATCTATCCGACGCCGTACCCCGTCGGAATCGACGACGACGTTCGGAAATCCGGCGCCTCGTCCTCCCAGGAGAATGCGGTCGATCGCCGGTCGAAGATCAACGCCGCGCCGGAGACTGGCGTCCTCTGTCCTGTCGATGGGGCCGAGCTCGACGTGCTGGATGGCGGCCGAGTGATCGCTTGAGACGGCGCTGTCTTCATTGAGGATGTTGATCGTGAAGAATGCCTGACCGTGGAAGCGAGCGGCCTGACCAAGAAAGGTGTCGTTATCCTGGACAACGCCCGCGGCCGCACTCTTGAGGTCTTCTCGAATCTCGATGGTGAGTCCGGCGAGCTGGTCAACGAAGTCTTGAGCGTCGGAGAGGGGTATCTGTCCGGCGGCAAGCGCGCCAAAGAGCGCACGAATCTGATCCTCGACAAAACCAAACTCGCTGTCGATGATCAGCGGCAGCTCCTGGCGAAGGTAGCGCCCGTCGACGGCCTGTGGGCTCTCGTCGACATACTCGATATCAAAGGTGACGTGACCAGAGTTGAGTTCGCGAAGAAGCACCAGGCCGCGCGCCATGTAGTCTCGACTCCACGGCCAGAGACCAACGTTCTCAATCGCCGTGTCGTCGACATCCAGCAGGAGGATCTCCTCGCGCTCAGCGATGGGTGGCTTGATCTGCAAAAAAATGTCGTAAACGCGCTGTTCCGCTGTTTGGAACGACGGAATCAGGTTAAGGAGGGCAAAAACGGCGGCCGCCGCGAGAGGAACGATAAGCTCCGCGATGCGTTTCCTCATTGGTTACCTCACTGGTCGGGCATGGTACATCAATTGCAAGGGGTGTCCAATAACAGTATATTGGCGAGTGACTCGATCAGAGGAGCGTGCCATGTCCAGAGGTCTCCGTCTGCTGCTTGTCTCAGCCCTGCTGAGCATCGCCTATCTGCTTCCAGCACAATCAAATGAGCAAATTGACGCGATTCTTTCGGAAGAGGTCGCGACCGTTGGATCCGCGGCATACATTGCGCTTTCTGCGTCGGATATCATTAACGATGACACTGATCCGGCCCTCGCTGTAACGCTCGCGAAAGAGGCTGGGTGGCTCGATTCGGAACGCGATGCAGACCAGCCCGCCAGCTTCGGCGAGTTCGCCTTCCTCATGATGCAGGCCCGGGAAGTAAACGGTGGCGTCATGTACCGAGTCTTCCCCGGGCCACGGTACGCAGCCCGAGAGTTTGTCTATCAGGGCTGGTCGCCGGAGAATCGTGGGCCGGCGAGTGCGATGAGCGGCCAGTTCCTTATCAGAGTCGCAGGAAACTTCCTTGACATGACGGAGGCGACTCGATGAATCGCAGACGAATCACGGCGCTTCTTGCGCTCGCACTGATCGCGACCGCCTCTGCGTTCGCATTTGATTGGGGCGGTTACCTGGACAACACCACGGGTCTGGCGAGTGCCCCGGTCGGCGCAGCCAACGCCGACGGCGAACCGGTAAGTGTCGTTCTCGTGCAGAGCACGACGCTCGCGCTCTTCGCTGACGTGGCGCTTGGAAACTGGGACCTTGAAGCGCAGGGTAGCTACACCTTCACTCCGGCTGTGCCGCTCCTCTTCGATCTTGATATGGCGACCATTGGAACCGACGTGATCGCCTCCGGAGCAGGCGCGACTACCTTCGGATTCTCCGCAGGCAGGGATCGCTATCGCGACAGCGTCGGCTATCTCTTGAACCATCCACTGGACGGAATCAAGTTCAACGTCAATCAGGCACGATCGGCGTTCCGATTCGGAGTCGGGACCACAGCTCTTCTGCAACGACCCTCGAACCGGATCGTTCTGGGAACCCTTGATATCCTCGATCAGGCGGAAGGAACTCAAATCTTTGCCTCCCCCAGACTGATCGCGACCTTCGACTACCGAATCCTTGAGGCGATCGCCGGCCAACACCTCAGCGTCGCGGCGACGATAAATGAAGACCTTCGGCCACAGGATCAGCTCACAGCGCCCAGAACCGAAGTGGAAGATCCAAGAGCGGGCGGCTTGGTCGACACGCAGTACGTTTCGCTCTCGCTAAACGGCGCCATCTCGCCAAATCTTTTCCAATCGTTCTACTACACGCTCAACACCGGCAGCAGACTGGAGTTCATCGAGACACAGCAAAGTGGGACCGGATCGTGGTACCAGTATCAGAGTTTTGTAGGGCACATGGCCGGATTGGAGCTGACCTACTTCCTGCCGACCGTCTTGAACTCCCGAGCGCGGCTCTTTGGCCAGTTCTCTACTGGGGACACGTCGTGGGCAGGTGCCTTTGTTCCTCTGTCACCGAGCACTTATTCTGACGTTTTTACTCTACAACCCGGGAATTCTGCACACCTTGGTGTATCTTATAGTCTACGCCCGCTCTCTGTGATCGATCTGGACATTCTCCAGACGGAATTGAGGGCGGTGACCTACTTCCGTACCAGCGGAACAGGTGAGGTTTCGGAGCCTTCGGTTGATCCGACGAGCGATGGGGCATATGTGGGGAGTGATATCAACCTCATTCTCACAGCGGTGCCTCTCTCTGATCTTCGAGTTGTACTAAAAAGCGGACTCTTTGTGCCCAACAGCGCTGTGATGAGTTCGGATAACGAAAACGTTGATTTCCAGGTTACTCTGCAGGCAGTTCTGCGATTCTGAGGGACAGGAACCTGCAAAGGGAGGAGACCTATGAGGCGAATCGCACTCGTTCTCGTGCTGGTGACGCTGGTTACGGCGTTTGCAACGGCACAGAATGCGACGGTTTCTGCATTCTCAGGAAAGGTTGAGTACCGACTAGGAACAGGCGCGTGGCAGGCCGTCTCGGCGGGCCTTCAGATCCCGCTCAACGCGACGATCAGCACGGGTTTTGGAGCGAGCGCGACGCTGGACGTTGCCGGCTCAACGATTCAAGTCGCTCAACTCACACGACTCGCGATTGAAGAACTGGCGGATGATGGATCGACGGTTTCAACCGGCGTGTTTGTACCGGTTGGACGCGTACGTGCGACCGTGACGAGCCCGGCCAATCGATCGACCGACTTTCGGCTTCGAACCGCACAGTCGACGGCGGCCGTTCGCGGAACCGAGTTCGAGACAAATGGATGGCAACTCTCCGTGAGCGAAGGGATCGTCGAGTTCGCAAATCTTGCCGGACAGGCACGAAACGTTGGCGCGCAGCAGATCAGTGCCGTCACAGAGGACGGTAGCCCCAGTGATCCGATTGATGAGGCGAACAACGTAGCCACGATCGGTGACGGCGGCGGCCCCGGTGATTTCCAGGGCGGACCCGCGGATACCGGGTTCATCACTGTCCGCTGGCAGACGAACTAAGGAGTTCGAGATGAAGAGAACGATTCTCGCGGGGGTCGCAGCCCTCCTCGCACTCATTTTGAGCGGCTGCTTCATCAGCCTGGAAAACGGTGCCGGTTCGGTTGGAATTCAGCTTCCACCGCCGCGAAGCATCTCGGGTGACTCGTTGGGCTCCGTCGGTCGGATCTACGTGATCAACGGCTCGGCAAGCCTGCCGCTCGACGATGGTGGCGCCGAGTTTGTCGAGTTCGAGCTCCCAGACGACGGCACGACTCTTGAGTCGTACAGCGTTGGCCCCATCCCATCGGGGGACGGCTATCAAGTCATTCTCGTCTTCGGCGACTTCGAAGAGGACGTCAACGGCGACCAGGTGTTCGTTCCCGGTTGGTACGCACTCAGTGAGGAGCTGACAGTCTACGCTGGCCAGGCAACGCTCACCGAGATCCTTACTCCCGATAACCCGGGATTGGGCATCGAGCCAAGCCTCCTTGGCCTCGAGTTGACCTCCCTCGCGATCGGCGGTGCGAACATCTACACGATGACGAACGACACGCTCTACCAGTTACCTGCGGACTTCAGCTCGGACGCAATTGCGTACTCAATGGGTGTATCAAACGCCGTGAGCCTCGATCTTGGCTCCTGGAGCGGCCAGTCGCAGATCTGGGTCAATACACAGTCGGGCATTCTCCCCTTCTGGCTGACCGGTGGGTCGGCGTTCACCTTTATGGCCCTGAACTTTGGCGATACAACGGTGACGGTAAGCCCCGTCGTCTCCTCCGGCGCATTCACGGATGGCACCAACACCTACGGCTACTACCAGTTTGAGGGCGGACTTGGTGGTGTCTGGGATGAAGACAACGATGGACTCAATGGGTGGCTGGACGAGGTTGATCTCTCAGATATAGTGGTTGGCGAGCCGGTTTATGACCTTGCAGTCGACCTTGAGGGCGGAAACATCGACGGCTACTTCGCGACCAAGCTTGGCGCCTTTATGTTGCAGGAAGACGATGTCAGAGCCGGCTACACAGAGGCTCGGGAGGTCCTGCGGAATGCAACCTTCTTTGAGCTGACGATCGACGGTGTCGCCGTTCCCATCACCAACATCGCGATAAGCGGAAACGACCTCTTCCTGGGTACACCGCGGGGCGTAGTCGTTGCCGACAAGTCTGAGGTGAGTGGGTTATCAATGTCGACCAATGACAACACGCCTGACGTTGGCGAGAACAACGGCGACGTCGTACCGGGCTCTGCAGGGCTCGTGACCAAGCAGCTCGCGATCAGCACCAACTACAAGGCCATTCTCACTGAGAACGTCATTCTCGTGCAGGCAGGCGCCGGTGAATGGAAAGAGTTCCCGGTGTCGGCTACGGTCAGCAGCGAAATCTCCGGAATCTTCCTGGACAACTCAACCGGAGTCGTGCTCGCGGTAGGAGATGGCGGACTCTCATACTTCGACATTGATGAGCTCTGAGATCTACTTGACGGCCTGAATCACGGACCGCGCCGGCTGGCGCGGTCTTTTTTTGCTATGTAGTTACTATCTGTGGAGCGAGTTGCCGATCACATCCCAAGGATGGAACGAACGTCCGGCAGTCTATCGACCTCAAAGGTGGGATGGATGTCCTCAGATGGTTTGCTACCGCGAACGTTAACCCAGCAGGAGTCGATACCCGCGGCAATTGCGCCCTTGATATCGGAGGCGAGTCCATCTCCAATCATGATCACACGATCGTCTGATGCCGCCCCAAGAGTCTCAAGGGCCAGTCGGAATACCTGAGGGTCCGGTTTCTGGATCCCAACCTCTTCGCTGATGACAATAGCATCAAAGAAATCAGTAAGCCCGGTCTTGGCGAGTCGCGATCTCTGAACAACGCCGATTCCGTTTGTGACGAGCCCGAGGGGAATGGTCCCGTAGAGATCGGTCAACAGATCTCGGGCACCAGGCATCATAAATCCTGCGCTTTGCAGCCGGCCCACATAGAACTCGCTTATCTCGTCGGGTGTTGCCTTGCGCCCGAACTCGTTCATCAGGAGATCAAATCGCTTTACTCGAATCTCATCAGAGGAGAGAAGACCGTGCTCGTACTCGCGCCAGACACCTCTGTTGATCTCTTTGAACCGATCATGGTAGCTCTCGAACGGCTCAGTGTACCCAAACTCAGTGAGGGTCACCTCAAGAGAAACAGCCTCAGACTTCGCGAAGTCCAAGAGCGTATCGTCTGCGTCAAAGAGGATCACATCATAGGAGGCCATCTGCTGTGCGGAGCTCGGCTACTGCAGGCGGAAGGTCAGGGTTGCTGCAGGAGCGCCCTTCGCCACGGACCACGATCCTCCAATCTGAATGACAAAACCACCCAGGATCATGTCAAATCCACCGTAGAGGACAAATGAGAGATTATCGTCGACAACGGTCGTATCCGGCGCGTCACCATCGTACTCTTCGTCGCGATCCCCATCACCGTCGTAATCGATGAAGGCGTCAAACGGGTTGCTCTCACTCGCCCCTACGGTACCGCCAAACCTGGCGATGTGATAGTAGGGAGCAATGCCAAGGTAGGGCACAAAGAACCCCAATGCCTTGGAGAGTTGCAGATCGAGACCAAAGGTGTGAATCTGGCTGTTGACTGCAAGGTCACCCTGGAAATTGAGGATACCCAGACCCTCGATGTCCTGCTGAGTGTATCCAGTCTCACCGCTGGACAGATCAAAACCAAGGTTCAGACCGGTGTATGAGTATCCGCCGCCGAGGGCGATTGCCGGAAACGGCCCGCTATCTTCGAGGATTCCGCCTCGGACCTTGCCGCCGAAATAGCCCATGCCAAGTTCGATTCCTTCGATGTCAGCGAGACCGGTTGCGAATGTCGTGATGAACCGTGGGAATCCGCCGGCAGAGAGCATGATCTCAACGTCATTCACCGCGAATCCCACGCCCGTCCGGACAATGGGAACCGGGAAGAACGTTTGGAGCGTGCTGAAGAGGCCGGAGATGGTATCGTTTCCCGTTGAATCAAGGAGTCCGGTAAAAAGACCGGGGACATTGAGTACCGCAAACGAATCCTCATCGTTCACAAATCCCAACAGACCGGGGCTGAAGACGGCACCGAACGACTGCGCAACGAAGAAATTTGTCGTGTCGGCATAGCTCGCGATTCCCGGATATTGGCCCCAGATCGCAGACTGCTCGAGGCTCGGCAGGAGCGCTTCGCCCAGCCCTTCGATTACAACCTCAAAGTCGCGACCAAGCCCCTGCAGGTCCAGCGCAGATGCAAACCCCGTAATGAGTAGGATTGCCACGAGAACAAGGACCAATCGCTTCATCTGCATACCCCCGGACGGTTGCTTTAGTAAGAATACGCTTTTTGCGGTAGTGAATCTACCAAGTGCCAGCCCCGGACCAGCTCGATCTACTGTGGCGCCTGGTTGGACTCCTCAAAGAAATCGAACTGATCGACCCCGGATCCGCTTGATCCAAAACTCGTTCTGTTTGCGCCGGAGATGTCGTCTATCTGTACAAGCACATCGTTGCCTGGGGCGTCGCCCGGATCGTCGGCAAACGTGATCTTGGGGTTCAGATGCCCAACAAAGCGAACGGGACCAAAGAGGTCCTGGCCCGTTGGCTGGCCGGACGAGATGATCCCGTAACTCGCGACGTAGCCAAGAGAAGTGTCTATCTCGATCACCGGGCCGCGCGGCGTGTCATCGTCCAAGACGATGTAGATAGAATCGCCCTTTGCGACAATGTCCATCTCGCTGGAGTTGACGGAGGATTCGACGCTATCAAAGACGATCACCGCATCGAGGACCGTAGGGATTGTTCCCATCTCAATCTTCGCGACGCCGACAGTGGAGAAGGTTTGCCATGGATCATACAGGAGGTAGACAAAGCCTTCATCGTCCACCGTGATTCCCCGAATTGAGTAGCCCTCTAGGTCGATCACGTTCTCATTGGCGAGGGAGACGAGGGTCGGTGTTCCGCCGGTAATTGGGACCTCATAGAGGTTGTCGGGATCTTCGCTCGGGCGGTGCGAGAAAAAGACGCGGTCGTTCACATGATCAACTCCGATCGACTCAATCCGGTAGGAGGTACCGCTCAGCGACTCCGTCGTTGTGTCTGTGATATCGTCTATCACGCCAACTTCGGAACTCAAGCGCCCGACGTTGTAGATCATGTAGATGCGACCGTCGGGCCCCACCTCCGCCTCTGTTGGCCCGCCAAGGTCGGTGAGGGTTGTCCACGAGCCGCCGAAGATGTCGTCAATCTGGACGAGCCGGTTGTTGACCGGATCCGGGACGACGAGCTTGGTTCGCGAGACCGCAATCACAACATCAACGATCGTAGGATCGCCGGATACGATGTCTACGGTTCCAGAGGCCGTGTATTCCAGTGCTGGCCCGTCGTTGGACACCTCTACGACAACCGTGAACGTTCGGCCCGTGCCTTCCGGAACGATGATCGCATCGGCCTCGGTCTGCTCCGCTGAGAACACTCCGACGATGGGGTCAATGTCATCGCCATCGACCGTGATGGAGATCGAGTCCACTCCGTCAGGCAGATTGGTGATGTTGATAACAAGCGCGCCATCCGGACCTCCCTCGCCTGGAGGGAAACAGCCCGCGAGGAGCAGAAGAGCCCCAAAGATCAGAGCAAGATACAAGGCGTTTCGTGACATAGAGACCCCCATGGAGTGACACAAATATAGTTAGATTCTGCGGATGCGAGGACCGCTGACGATCATCGGATTAATTGTATTCGCGACAATCTCTTTTGCTCAGACTATTCCGGGATTCATCCAGGCCGATCGGGACATGGACGGCAATAGGCTGCTTCTGGCGTCGCTGCCGCTGGGGACGATGAACTCGGCACGACTTCCGCTTGGCGAGAACGCCGCGTGGATCGCCGGCTACTTCGCTGGCGGATCACCCGGTTGGATCGTCGCGCTGGATGACGGGTCTCTCATACGAGTGCGCATCCAGAACGATGTGCCAGTGTGGAATCCTGTCGCACCCGCGCAAGCTGGCGGCCGATCTCAAAGTGACCACGACGGGACCCTGACGCTTCTGTGGGATGACAAACGCGACAACTGGTTTCCCGCAGAAGCTGGTGTCTTTCCGGAACAATTCGTTGGTGACGAGGGTCCAGAGCCACTCCTGGACGGCCACATTGCCGCCGGTCGCGATCAGATCGTCGCCTATCTTTCCGGGGCGACAACTTCCTACCCGCATGGCGTTCTTGGCGACGCCGTCGAGGCACGCTCCGTCACAATCCTCTCGAACCGCCCCATCCGCACGGTTTCGCTCGCCCCGTATGTCGCAGAAGAGCGCGGCGTCCTGCTGAGAGATCTGAACGGAGACGGGACACAAGAACTCATTACCATCCTCGCTGACGCGCAAGGTGGTGCCTTCGTCGCAGCATTTAGCGCAGAGGGAGAGCTACTGACACGCGGTGAGCCGATTGGTCGGGGCTTCCGCTGGCGGCACCTGGTTGGCGCGGGTCCCATCGGACCGTTCGGCGAAGAGCTGATGGCGGTTGTCCGAACACCACACATTGGTGGAGCGATCGAGTACTACGACGCAGACCTTCGGATCCTTGCGTCGGTTCCTGGGTATTCAAGTCACGAGATAGGATCAAGAAGTCTGGGAGATGCGTGGATTGTCAATGTGGATGGAGACGGCCGCTGGGAGGTTCTCCTCCCGGTGCAGCAAAGAGATCAGCTTGAGGCCATCTCACTTTCGCCACAGGGGCCAAGGAGAGTGTGGAGCTACGAACTGAACTCTCGTCTCAGTTCGAACCTTGGCATCGCTGATCCGGCGACGGACGCGCCCGCGGGTTCTCCTGGGTTGGAAGACACAGCACGACCAATCGCGGCACTTATGGTTGGCACGACAGACGGCATGCTCCACGTCTGGTGGCAGTGATTACGGGCCGGCTTGTCCGATGCACTCAAGGAACGCATCGGCGTACCTGTCTGCCTTCTTCTCCCCGACACCGTGAACGTTGAGAAACGCAGATCGCGACTGCGGGCGGCGGCGAACCATATCGCGCAACGATTTGTCGCTGAAGACGACGTAGGGGGGAACCGACTGCTCTCTTGCCAGACGGGTGCGAAGCTCGCGAAGGGACGCGTATAGCTCCTCGTCCTGGAGAGAACCAGCGTGAAGCTCCGTGCTTTCAGGCGCTGGATACCCATCGAGACGAGAGCGGGCTGCCCCTCCTGTAGCGCGCGGAACCTCTGCATCGTCCTCTACACGAAGCACAAAACTCTCCACCCCACGCAGCACGTCGCGCCCGGTGGGCGTGAGCGCGAGACCACTGCGGGCGCCGTCGGTTCGAGCTACCAATGCGGCGGCTTCCAGGTCGCCAATAAAGGCGAGCCAATCGGGTCGGCTCGTGTCTGACCCGACGCCAAAGGTTGGGAGATCGTCGTGACTGAGCTGCAGGATCCTGTCTGTCTCAATGCCACAAAGGATGTCAGCGATATGATGCGCGCCAAACCGTTGGCCGGTTCTGACCATTGCGGACATCGCCTTCTGCGCATCAACGGTCCGGTCACGGGCCGTCACAGCGCCGGTGCAGTTGTCGCACGCAGCACACTCGCCGGCGTGCGTTTCGCCGAAGTGGGCAAGGAGTCCAATTCGCCTGCACACGCGCGCATTCGCAAAACGGTGCATCTCATTCAATGCAGCGTGGGCTCTCTCACGTTCGGCGTCAATCTCCATCCGATCGATGTGATAGCGGTTGGTGGCAAGGTCTTGCGGACCGTAGAGCAGAAGAGCCTCAGCGGCCTCGCCATCACGCCCGGCGCGGCCGGTCTCTTGATAGTAGGCCTCAAGGCTTCTTGGTAGATCGCCATGGACAATCCACCTGACGTTTGACTTATCGATCCCCATGCCAAAGGCGATGGTGGCCACGACGACCTGAACCTCGTCGCGGACAAAAGCACGCTGCGTATCGCGTCGTTCGTCGTCCGGAAGCCCTGCGTGATACGGCGACGCTGCAATGCCGGCCTTGCGGAGCGCGGTGGCTGTCTGTTCAACTGACTTGCGGGTTGCACGGTAGACGATCCCCGGATCATCGTTCCGTGAGCGCACAAAGGCTGTGATCTGATCACCCACCTTCTTCTTGCGTCGTACCCGGTAGAAGATCTCCTTGCGATCAAAGCTCGCACGAACGACGTGGGGATCGTGAAGATCAAGAATGCGAATGACATCCTGCTGGACCCGCTCTGTCGCAGTTGCTGTGAACGCAGCTATGGGAACGCCCGGAAACTCTGAGCGAAGCACACCCAGGGCGCGGTAGTCAGGCCGGAACTCATGGCCCCATTCAGAGATGCAATGGGCTTCGTCAATCGCGAAGAGCGCGATGGGCGCATGGTTGTCCCCGACTGGTTCCGTAGCGGCAGTTCCGTCGCGTGCGCCGCCAGCCTCAACCGTCTCAGTGACCACATGCCGGCGCGCGTCCGCAGTCGCGGCCGCCTCAGTGAGGGCGTCGCGAAACCCATCCAAGGCCAGACGTTCAGGGGATACGTAGAGGAGTCTCACCTCCCCTGTGCGAATTCGCGACCACGCCTCCGCGGTTTCCTGAGGAGTTTGAGCGCTATTGAGAAATGCCGCCGGAAGTCCGTTCTGGACCGCGGCATCTACCTGGTCCTGCATCAGGGCGATGAGTGGACTCACGACAACCGTCAATCCGGGGAGGAGCGTCGCCGGCAGTTGATAGCAGAGCGATTTACCGCCCCCCGTCGGCAGCGCGGCGAAGGCGTCTCGTCCGCTCAGGATCGCTTGGACGATTGGCTCCTGGTGGGGCCGGAAGGAGGAGAAGCCGAAGGTTGATTGAAGGGTGGCGAGGAGGTCGTGCTTGGTCACGGACTCACGCTCC
This sequence comes from Spirochaetales bacterium, assembly GCA_028284845.1. Lineage (GTDB taxonomy): Bacteria > Spirochaetota > Spirochaetia > DSM-27196 > SLST01 > SLST01. The sequence goes on along the minus strand of JANQQY010000644.1, from coordinate 6,470 downwards.
AGAGCGGCGAGTCTGCCCGTGATTCGATCCGATCGGCACGATTGATACCCTTCCACGCATCGCATTCATAGTAGCAACGTTCTCGCTCTCTGTTGTGCTTGGATAGGGAACGACTATGTAGAGGGAGTCGGGATGCGGAGGAGGGGTGGGAGGACTGGCCAGCTATAGAGGAAGGAGTAAGCGGCGAATTTTCGCTGTTCCTCGCGAAAGAGGTTTACGCGGGCCTGGATAAGAGATGGATTCCGAAGTTCGTCCGACGCGCGTTTAGCGGACCTTTGCGGCTCAGATACCGCAAAGGTAGTTATGTAGACTCTTCAGGGCAGGGTCAAACGAAACAACCAGCATCCCCATTATCGCTCCGCGCTCAGGTTCGGCCGCAAGACTCTGACCTCCCCTCGTGGCAGAAGGTCTTTTAGCTTCGCCGGATCAACACCTACGGACTGCAGCGCGAGTGGTGACAAAGAAAAACCAGGCGAGAGATCTCCGATGCTTTTACGATAGTCGAGTACTGGGAAATCGTGGAAGTACCAAAAAGCGGGATCGTTTTTTGGCGGAACTAGTGCAGAGACTTCAAAGTTGAAGGCGTTCGGTAGCGGTCCATTCGTAAAGGGAAACGGGTCGGTCGCGGTGAAATAATGCTCAGCGAAGTCTGCGTACGCACCAAACCTCCAGCGTCTACCACCAAAAGGCTCGAGATATGTGGCGTGGACGAATGCCCTAGATTGGCTGTCCGAGAACGAGCGAACGTATCCGCGCGTAATGCCTTCTGCAACATGAGAACCGAGACTCGCTGCAATGAGATGAATCGTTTTGTACTCGAACTCTGGTGTTGCAAGCTGCTTACCAAGCTCCCTTCCGAGTCTTCTCCCGCTCGCCATGGCGGTCATATATCGACTACTGAGTTCCAACCAGTTCACACGAACAAAATCCCAACCGAACGTATCGTAGTTCGATCGTATCGCTCGCTCCACTCCGCGAGACCACGTGTTTGCTCCCCCGAACGCACCGTGAATGATAACGATTAGACCGTGCGCATCAGCAGATTGTGCCGGCATTCGACGAGTCGTCTCCGTGGGATCGACACTCGGCGGCGAGACACAGGACGTGAGGAATACAAGGACGCAGATTGCTGGTACGACGATCATTGGAGCGAATCTGAGACAAATGCGATGGGATTGGAAATCCGAATCGACGTATGTGCGGAGGCCGGATCGAATAGATGAGAGTATCACTTTTGTACTTTCCTTTGGTATTTTACCGCTTTTGAGCAAACCGCGAGGCGAGATTTCATTATCTGACCTCCGAGAGGTCGCACAAACTGATGACGATCTTAGATCGACTCGTCGAGGTCGCCCGTGCCTAGCAAGACCATATCGCCCTGACCGACGACGCATCGCAGCTCACGTACTAAGAGCTGCAAGAACGCATGGTTTGGATTGGACATTCCGTCGCTCACTCCGTGGGGCCGAATCGGAAGCTGATCGTTGTAGTTGGCGGACATGATACTGAGACATTCGTGGCAATGCTTGGTGTTGTCGCATCGGAACACATGTACGTCCCCATAGATCTGGTTCAAGAAGAGCAAGTCTCACTAGCGATTATCAGTGCCGCGCGACCTGCAGCATTGCTCGCGTCCGCAGGCGGGTTCGCCCGAGCAGAGAGACTATCATCGTCGACGGGGATTCCCGTCCTGACTGTTGAACAGTGCCTCGAAGATGCCGTTCAGACGACACACTGGCCGACAGCAGGCCCAAATGAACACTTCATGGAGTTATACGCGTCAGGGACCACCGGATCCCCAAAAACCGCGCGAAGGACTCATTACGTTCAAATGGTCTCGACAGCATCACGGCAGGAGGCGTCGGGAATAGACTCACAATCCCATGTATCGATCATTGCTCGAATTCGGTTCGGTGCGTCTAGAACGGACTTACTGAGCGCGCTCCTGTGTAGGGCAACGGCATCGCTCTATGATCTGTACACGAAAGGCACTCAGACACTCGCAGGCTGGGCGAAGAGTCGCGGAATCACCCACCTAGTGCTGACACCGACAGCGTTCCGACGGTGGCTCCATAGGCAAGAAGGCTCTCTCGACCTTCCAGAGCTCAGGTGCATTGGTCTTGTCGGCGAACCGCTTTAGGTCTACGGAGGCGGGATCAGTTGCACCAATGAAAATCGATCATGCGATGGACTTGAAAGGAGAGATCATCCCGTAGGAAACGCTGTCCCAGGGGTGACGATTGAGGTCGTTGACAAGGACGGTGGGGTCCTGCCTCCCGGAGAAGTCGGCAGAGTTTCTATTGGGTCTCGCCGAGCAGCGCAACAACCGGAGACAACAACGTTGATGCAGGACGTGGGTCGACTTGACGGGCAAGGTAGGCTCATAGTCCTGGGGCGGGCCGACACGTGTACCAAAACCCGTGCGGTCCTGGTAGACACATTTGGTGTTGAGGAGGTTATCCGCAAGTAAAGCGGCGTTGTAGAGGCGGTCGTTCTGTCGCAGCTCACACATCAACAGACTCCGCAGCTCGTGGCGTACGTTGGGGTTGGGGAAGGATAAATCAGAATGGAGGAGCTTCGCGACTGGTCGGCGGCCAGTCTGCCATCCGTTGCCCGCCCCGCACGCAACGGCATTGTCGACGTACTACCCACAACTGACACGGGCAAGGTGAACCGTTCTGCGCTTCACGCGATAGGCCAGGACGAAGCCATGGAACGAACTGGAACCGAAGAGCCAAGGTCGAGCGACGACTACTTCGAGAGGCACATCACAGAGAAATGGAAAACCGTCCTCAAACGAGATGACGTAGCTGCCACCTTGCACTTTGGGGACTTAAATGGCGATTCAATTCTGGCGGTAGAGGTAGTTTCGGGAATTGGGCGTGTGTTTGGGTACGAGGTTCCGCCAGCGGCTCTTGCAGAAACTTCGACTGTTCACAAACTCGCTGCCGTTGTGAAGGCGGCTAGCAAAGACCCCTAAAGGCCCTGTTTTGCCTACGAGAATCGGCTTTGGGTGTGGCGCAACGTGCTCCCTTGTTCATTGTGCACGGAATCGGGGGCTACGTTGGAAGCGCGCATCAGCTCTCGAAAGCGCTACCAAGAAACGTACCTGTCTATGGGTTTCAGGCTGTTGGATTGGATGGGCGAGTCGATCCGCATTCATCTGTAGAAGCCATGGCACAACACTACGTTTCAGCGATGAAGGATACGTTCCCCCAGGGTCCGTATTTGATGGTGGGTTTATGCGTTGGAGGAAGAATCTGCTGGGAGATGGCTCGACTGCTCAGTTCAGCCAGAGACAAAATCGCAGAGATAGGTATCTTGGATGACAGAATGCCACTCACGAGACTCGGTAGAGGTATTGCGATGGTTGCAGGACTCTTGGCGCGGGCAATGCTTCACGAGATTTGTCGAGCACGTAGCCTGAATGGACTGCATGTCGTCATTGGGGCGGTCGGGACGAGGAGAGAAGTCAGCCGATGGCTGTGATCGTTGATCGCAACGGGCAGAGCACCGGCAGCAACCAGTTCCGGGCGCTCTCTTAGCTCGCTGATCAACCTCGTGATCGACTCTGGATGGAGTGTGACGTCCGCATCCATAAACGCGAGGAACTCGCCGGAAGCCAAAGATACCAATCTGCTCCATGCATTCGGTTTGCCGCCTTCCGGAATCGATATGACTCGAACGCGACGAGATCCGATCGAGTAGGCTGCCTGTTCCGTTTTATCCGTGGATCCGTTTGACAGGACGACAATCTCATAATTGTCGACGTATCCGGCGTGGAATCGAAGGCGGGTCGAAGCCGCTTGAAGTGCCGAATCGATCCAAGAGCGAATTGTGTGCTCTTCGTTGCGAGCTGCAATACATATGGAAAGCGTCGCGCTTTCTGGTTCAACCACGGCGCTAGTATATCCCTCAACCACATCACAGTCGCACCGTGTGCGGGGCTGGAACCGCGGCATCTCTCTACCGGCGACCCAAGAAGCTATTGTCGATGCATATTGCGGATTGGTCCGGCGCGTGATACGTAGAGCCTGTAGATGAGAAGATCTCTATTTGGCGTCTTTGCCATTACGTTTCTGCTCGCAGCCGGAACAGCCTCAGCTCAGCAGATATCAGTTCCGCCTGTGAGGCTCTGGACGACGCTTCAGGGCGATTTTGGGAATCCGACGGATCCTTTGGCGTTCGACTCGCAGGCGGTTGGTTTCCAGTATTTGGCGGGTGTTTTTGATGTTGGGTTTGAGATGTGGCTGGTCAACGACCAGAAGTACTTCCCACCTCAGTCGCAATTCATGCGGGGACGGTGGCTGGATCTTCGCGACGGCCATATTGCTCTCAGGGGGGAAACGCTTTCATTTGAGGCGGGACGTATTACGAGTGAGGATGAGATCGATAGTCCATATAGTCTCTTCATTTCGAGCGCCCTTCCGCCTCTCGTCACCATGGATGTCCGTTACGACAACGGGTTCTTCTTCTACAACACCAGATGGCTTGAGCTGACGCGGCGGTCACGTTTGTACTCGATCGACGGCTCTGTTGATGATGAGGTTGGCGAAGATCTCGAACCTCTGGAGCGCGGGGCAATCTACAAGGCGTGGGGCGTCAATGTCGGGAGATTTTCATTTGGCCTACAAGAAGCAACGGTATACATTGGCTCGACTTTCTACCCCGAGTACTTCTTCAGTCCCATCCCGGTCTACTTCACACAAATTGTAAACAGTAACACCGGGAATCCCTGGACGCAGATAGCAAACGAGAACTCGATGGAAGGACTCTTCGCTGAGTATCAGTCCGAAGGTTTGCGTTTCTTCGGGCAGCTTTTTATTGATGACCTGAACGAATTTGGGATCGAGTGGCTCGCAATCGGGGATTGGAACCAGCCCGCAAAGTACGCATGGTCGATTGGATCAGAGTTCGACACAGGAATCGGACGGTTCGGCGTGTATCATGCCGGTGCAACCAAGTACACGTTCGGTGCGACGTACACGAGCGACACGGAGTTCAATGAGTACCCCTACTCGTACACGATTTACCCCGTTGCGGAGTTCGATGGACGGGAGTACGGAATCCAGCCGATTCTCCTGCAAGACACGTATGTCGGCTATCTATTCGGCGAGAATAACGCAGCGTTCCGAGTCGAGTACGAGCCTGAGCTCGCGTTCGCGAGTGTCGCGTCTGTCCTTGAGTACTCGATTAGTGGCTCTAAAGCACCTACTAACCCATGGCACGAGCTGGACAATCACCAGAACGAAGGAACTGAGTACTTAGATGAACCTCAGCTCGAACACAAGTTGCGCCTCAGCGGTACTATATCTAGAACCTTTGGGCCTTTCGATCTTAGTGCGTCGTTGATGATGGGCGCGGTTTGGAACGAACTCACTCTGAACGAGGTGCCTGGGGAGCCGTTGGAGGACAAGATCTGGAAGCCTACCGGGCCAAATCGCTTCTTGTGGAGTCTGAGTCTCACGGGGACGTACAACTTTAGCGTTTGGTCTGAACGACCGGCATTACGCCATGGGAGCGACGACTAGAGCGTTCGGCAGGACTCACGATCCATGGATCGTACAATCACAATCGGACAGACCCGTGCCGGATCCCAGCACGTCGATTGCGACCTAACGCCCCGTCCCGTGGTAGTCAAACCCAGCATCGTACGCATCAGCAGGATTCAGAACATTTCGCGTATCGAGCAAGAGCGGCCGGGGTCCGTCTGCTGAATCAGTTGATGGGAGCATGAGTCGAGCTGCTCGCGGTAGGTCAAGATTGCGATACTCGTTCCACTCCGTGAGAATCAGGATGGCATTTGACCGCTCAATCGCGTCAAACTCGCTATCGAAATAGGAGATTGAGTCCGCAAAGATAGAGCGGAAGCCGGCGAGTGCTCTTGGGTCGTGGACTCGGACCTTCACGCCGGCGCCCAATAGTTCCCGAACTACTGAGATCGCCGGCGATTCGCGAACGTCGTCTGTCTCCGCTTTGAAGGCAACGCCTAGTATGGCTACCGTCATTCCTGGTGCCATACCGTGCGAATCGCCTGTGAGGAGCCGTATGACTCGTGACGCAGTTCGCCGCTTTTGGTGTTCGTTTGCACTGATCACAGCCTTCACGACGCTCATGTCGACCCCTTGTTGATCTCCGGTCGCTGCCAGCGCCTTCGTATCCTTTGGAAAGCAGCTGCCTCCATATCCCGGGCCCGGATGTAGGAACTTTGGGCTGATCCTCCCGTCCATACCCATGGTCCTTGCCACAGTGTGAACGTCAGCACCCACTGCCTCAGCGAGATTAGCGACCTGATTGATGAAGCTGATTTTGGTCGCAAGGAAGGCGTTCGAAGCATACTTGATCAGCTCCGCGGTCTCCCAGTTGGTCCAGACAAAAGGAGTAGAGATGAGGTAGAGCGGACGGTAGAGATCCTCCATAGTCTGTTGGGCCTGGCGAATGAGATCCCGGTCGGCTGAATCATCGGGAGG